>CAZFOX010000990.1:0-1887 GCA_964520565.1 uncultured bacterium
GGTGCCGCTATTGCCATTGTAACCTCTCTTGCGGAAAAAAAAGAAATTCAACAGAAATGCGCGATCACATTGCGTAAAAATGGCGTCATCAAAGAGATGTGTCTTTTGGTTTCCTGTTCGCCGTTTTCGTTGGAGGGACAAGACTTTCTACTTGTTTTTTTGCACGATATCACGGCGGAAGAGCGGCGATTGAATCTGGAGAGGATATTTTTTCACGATATCAACAACCTGCTTTTCAGTTTGATGGGAAACATCTATTGTTTGAAGAAGGACTATTCAAGCGACCCGAAAATCAAGACCATCCATCAATTAACTTCCCGGTTGGCTTCCGAACTCGCGATACAAAAAACGCTTTTGCACAATCAATACGAAGATTATCCCACGAATCCGGACGCCTTTACGATTCAAAAAATATTTAAAGATCTTTATGAATCAGCCTCCCGGCATCCCGCCGCTTATCAAAAAACAATTCTTGTTTCGATGGAAGGGAGTAATATCCAGATGATTACGGATTACGCCCTTCTTTATCGCATTCTCAATAACCTGGTCATCAACGCGCTCGAAGCGGCTGAGGAAGGCGATTCCATACGATTGGCGGTTACCTCCGAGAACGACACGGTCACGATTTCGATTTGGAATCGGCAGTTTATCACCGAACCGGTAGCCCGGCGCGTTTTTCAATCCCATTTTTCCACTAAAAAACAATCGGGTCGTGGATTTGGAACCTATTCGGCAAAATTGTTTGGAGAGAAAGTCCTTCAAGGCAAAGTGTATTTTCACACTTCGGAAGAAGAGGGGACAACCTTTTTCATTCAATTGCCTATAAAGATAAATTCCTCTCAATAAATATCCAGAACCGATCCATCTCTGAACCCCGAATTCAAATTTCCTTGGCTAGTCTTTTCGGGAATACAGTTCCAGATACCCGCATTGCTCGCAACGGAAGGATTGAATGGGGACTAGTTTTTCCTTATCGATTTGGGTTCCGCCAAAGACATTACACTCCGGCGTTCCCGGATGCCACTGTGCGGGAAACGCCGATTGCCCCAGTGGATGATCGATTATAAAACCTTCTATCATAACGCCGCCGCATTTGGAACAGACAGGAGATGTCATATCTTTATACCTTAATCCGGAGAAAGCCCTGTAAATCTGCATCGCTTGGGATCATCTTATCGCAAAACAAAGACTCGCACAAACCACGGTTTTATCAGGTTTCCCGGAATTACAAATTTGTGCTTTTCTCTTTTCTACGGATAAGTTTCGTATATTATTACTATTTTGTAAAATCTATCTTTTACTTCCCCATCCCAACATTCGCCGGATAATAATACCCCATCGTCTGGGCGCAGATTCCCAACCGGTATTGGCGGTCTTGCATGAGCGTTACTTGAGGCTTACCGGTGGGGATATCGCTGATGTAAATGCGCAGTTCCCCGCCCTTTTCGGTTTTGGCACATACAATAAGTTCCTCACGGGCGTCGCCCAGACAATCGACGACAGCGATGGCGCGGCCTTCGAAGGTCAACATGGGATCACCGTCCCAGTCGTGGCTGGATTTTCCCGTCACGACTTCTTGGGTTGAGTCGGCGTCCCAAAAGATTGGGCGTGGTGAAAGAGTCCCGCCTTGGTATAGTTTGATCAGTTCGCCCTTGGCGCTATAAAGCCAGCGGTCTTCGGTGTCGCGTTCCCCGCCGTAACATTCCATGCCAGGATACTTAGCCAGCACATCGGCGCACATCCCCTGCCCATGCAGATGCTGGGTCGGTTCCTTATGCGTCCAGAGTTTGCGTCCGGTTTTGGCGTCTACCACACAGAAACCATCCGTTTTCTGGCGAGTTTCAAATCCATAGAAAATCTCCAGACCTAGATTGTCGGGATCGATAT
>CAZFOX010000991.1:0-1882 GCA_964520565.1 uncultured bacterium
TGGGATGACCCGCTACCGGGCGCACGGCGTCGGCTTGTACCGCACCGAATATCTATTCCTAGATCGTTCGACCGTTCCTTCTGAAGAGGAACAATTTCAACATTACAACGAAGTAGCGCAAGCCCTGTATCCCGATCCGGTGATTATCCGCACTCTCGACATCGGCGGTGACAAATTCGCTCACGCTCTCGATACCCCCCATGAACTCAATCCCTATCTCGGTTGCCGGGCGATCCGTTTCTCTCTCGTCAATCAGGCTCTCTTCCGTACTCAACTGCGCGCCATTCTCCGCGCCAGTTCGCTCGGCAATCTTCTCATCATGTATCCGCTCATCTCCGGACAGGGTGAACTCCTCGAAGCCAACCGCCTTCTCCGGGAAGTCATGAATGACCTGCATGAAGAAGATATCGATTACGACCCGAGCATTCGCGTCGGTGCGATGATCGAAGTTCCTTCGGCGGTCATGGTGGCACGCGATCTGGCACAGCATGTCAATTTCTTCAGTATCGGAACCAACGATCTGATCCAATACACACTCGCCGTCGACCGAGGAAACGAGAAAATCGCCCATTTGTATCAACCCCTGCATCCGGCGGTTCTGCGCATGATCGCCACGGTTGTGGAGGCGGGGCGCGAATTCGGCATTCCCGTCAGCGTCTGTGGCGAAATGGCCAGCGATCCACTCTGCGTTCTCGTCCTGTTGGCGTTGGGCATCGAAAAACTCTCCATGGCCCCACCCGCCATTCCTCTGGTGAAACAACTGGTGCGAGCCCTTACGCTGGTCCAAATCCGCGATCTAGGATATGAACTATTAAAAATGACCAGCACCGACGATATCCGCGCACGCCTTCTGGGCATTCTCCCCAGTCTGTTCTCCAATGGCGAAAGCGAATTAGTCGGGAACCTGCGTGATTCCAATGTTCTGGCAACCGCATGACCGGGGTATAACGCTGGCTGTTCGGGTTTCGCCCCGTTCGTCTCAATCCCGAATTGTCGGGGCGGTGGGGAATGAATTAAAAGTATCCCTGCACGCTCCACCCGCCGAGGGACAAGCCAATAAAGAACTGATCCAATTGCTCGCCAAGGCCTTTTCCATTCCTAAAAGCTGCATCGAGATTCTCTCGGGAGAAACAGCGCGTTCCAAACGGGTACTATTTCGGGGAATGAATGCCGAGACACTCTCCGCTCAATTGAATTCGTATCTCTGATCGTTGATTTCGCACCGCTTCGCCACGTGATAACCCGGAATTTCTTATGGTATTAAAATACGTTATAATTCGTAGAATGGACAGCGCTTTTCTGCCCATCAAATCGTAGTCTCCACTTCCTCCGAAACCTTCTTCCGGAGCGCCCCCCAGACGATAAGAAGAACGATGGCCAATCCGATACCCCCCTGAATGGATTTGGGTGCGATAGCGGTCAACATCCAAGTCGCTGCCGCCGCGCCACACGCGAAGAGAATATGAATGCGGGCCAGAACCTGCACGCCCAATGCAGAGAGCAGAATCATCGCGGGAAAAACGTAAAATGGCAAACGAAAATAGTCGGTGGCGATCACGATCGGCAACACCGCCAAAAGAATCTGCGCCAGCATCAGCCAGCGAATCCGCGAGACGGCTTGAAAAAATCCGATAACGGCCAATCCCCACAAACACGGCAGGGTTTCCTGGTAGACGAGTGGATTGATTAATTGCTTGAATCCCTGCTGGGCGAATATCACCGAATAGGGTTGTGGATCGTTCGCCAGATTTCCCCCGCCGATTTGCTGCCAGATCTGGCAGTCGCTCACCAGCGGCCAGATAATCCGCATGGCCAGAGCGAGGGCAATCCCGGGCAGCGCACATAGGGCCGCCGTTAACAAGGAGACAATAGGACGGTCTTT
>CAZFOX010000992.1:0-1882 GCA_964520565.1 uncultured bacterium
TCCATCGATGGGGTCGAGTGTCCAGAATCGTCCCGGCGATCCCCCCGGGTGCTTTCCGGAATCGAGAATTGCCTGAATCTCGTCGTTGTTTAATTCCGGCTTGGAAGATCGCACGCATTCAAACACACGTTTCGTCAGAAAGCCGCCTCCTTGTTCGAGTAGATCGGATGCGTTTTCTTCCGCGACGATCGGATCGTGGGGAAATGCCTGTTGCAAGGTGTGAATGATAATGGCCTGAGAACTGAAATCGGCGATGGTAACGGGCGAACGGTCTTGTTTGACTGCCGTCTCTTCTCTAGTCAAATTCATCTGCAGGTTTTCGCAAATTCGAATCGCCTGCCGGACGGCTTCTATTGCCACCGTTCTTTCGAGGGAAAAACGGCTCATTCGGCTTCCTTCAGCCCGCAAATGCCTTCCAGATCGCGGTGGGCCTTGCGAAGGATCCGTTCCGTGGTCTCCCAATCCATGCACCCATCGGTAATCGATACGCCGTATTGCAACTGGCTTAAATCGCTCGGAATCGGTTGATTCCCCTCCCGCAGGTTGCTTTCGAGCATGACGCCCATGAGCGACGCGTTACCTTCCACGCGCTGGCGGATCACTTCCTCCAGCACTGCCTCCTGGCGCTTGTAATCCTTATTGGAATTGGCGTGGCTGCAATCGATCATGATGTAATTGGGTAATTGGTGCTTTTCAAGCGTCTGCATGGCCTGGCGGACGCTTTCCCGATCGTAATTAGGCCCCTGGCTGCCGCCGCGCATGATGAGATGCCCCCACACGTTTCCGGTCGTTTTGATGATGGCCGTCTGGCCGTATTGGCTGACTCCCAGAAAATTATGCGGCGCGCGGGCGGAACACATGGCATCGATGGCGATCTGCATGTTTCCGTCGGTTGTGTTTTTGAATCCAAACGGCATCGAAAGTCCGCTCGACATCTCGCGGTGGGTTTGCGATTCCGTGGTCCGTGCGCCGATCGCCGCCCACGAAACCAGGTCGTCGAGATATTGTGGAACGATTGGATCGAGGAATTCCGTGGCGGCGGGCAAATTCATGTCGTTGATCCGCAGCATGATCCGGCGAGCCTGGCGCAATCCCACGACCATATCCCCCGAACCGTCGAGGTGGGGGTCGTAGATCAATCCCTTCCAACCGACGGTCGTGCGCGGTTTCTCGAAATAAACGCGCATCACGATCAGCAACCGGTCGAGCAGTTCCCGGCGCAGTTTGGACAGCCGGGCGGCATAGTCGTACGCGGCGTCTTCATCGTGTATCGAACAAGGCCCGACAATGATCAACAAGCGGTTTTCTTTGCCTCGCAACATCCGCTTGATCGCCTGGCGGGTTTCAATAACCGTTTCGTGGATGGCATCCGTGCCCGGCATTTCGTCTTTTAATTGCGCGGGCGGGATCAAGGGAATGGTTTCCAGAACGTGTAAATCCTGAGTCTTTTTCATAACTTTGTACGGGTTCCAATCGTGTCTGAAAAATCGGAATCTCTATTGTTTCCCAAAACGCTATCCTACATTTTAACCACTGGATCATCAATCGGCGCTATTTCATCGGATGTTTTCCATGGAAGGCGCAGGGAATTTCCCATTGATGGCTTCAATCCGCTCTCGGACGTCGTAGACCAATCCGTTCACGACGGTAAACCAAACGCGTCCGCGAAGGGCTTCATCTCGATAAGCCGTATGATACAGAGGATCGTGCAATTGGGACTGTAGGCTCTGTTCGTCCACCGTGTAGGATTCGCTGGGATCGAATACGGCCAAATTGGCCATCGCCCCCTCCTGCATTGTTCCGACTGGATAGGGAAAAGAACGGTATTGAGCGAGATATCGAGCGGGAACGATCGCCGCCAGCCAGTCGATATCGGCATGCG
>CAZFOX010000993.1:0-1879 GCA_964520565.1 uncultured bacterium
CTCCAATGGAAAGAACCGCTCCGGCGGAAGGCAATACGCCCGGCCAGAACGAACGCAGTTGCAGCCACCCCGAAGCGATCAGGATTCCCGGACAGGTGAATAACGCCGTAAAAATCGCCGGGCCGAACAGGTCTCGCCGCAGAGAAATCCGGGACGCATAAACGATCCCCAACAGAACGACGACCAACGCGCCACCTCCCGCATACAAAACGCTGCAGAACAAACGGTCTCCATGACTGGCGATGGTGGATATCGTGAATGGTAACGAACCGGCATGCAGGATCAATGCCGACAGGGGAATCATGGCAGACAGAACGAAAACAACCGGAGTCAATGAAAACGCAATCGGGCGGATCGGCGAAGATGCGATCGTATAAGGCGGATCGTTGCCGGATTCATCGATGAACCGTCCCGCGCGGCGCAGCGCCCAGGCTAATAGTCCAGCAGTCAGAATATATGGAATACATAAGAGCAGGGCTTTCCATTCGTTCTCGGGAATCGAAAACCGCGTGTAGATTTCCAGAGGATAAGACGGCAATTGGAGAAGCGAGGGAACTTCAAACTGAAGCAGGCAAAGGCAGACAATAATAGCCGCGGCCATCAAAAAAGGTTCTCGCAAGGCAGGCCACAGAATGCGGCGGATCGATGTCCATCGCGTCATAAAGAGCCGCGCTGCTTCGATTTGGGAACGCCGGGGTTGCCCCGAGAGGACGAAAGCCAGAAAGACTATTGGCCAAAAACACAATGCCAAAAGCCAGCCTCCGCCCGGCTGGCTGTATAGCCATTGGGAAACCGTACCGCGCTGCTCGAACAGCAAGCGGCCGGTATCCGATTGCTCGAGGCGCGAGATCAGTATCAACCATCCCGAGGTTACGCCGAAGGGCGGAAACGAAAGCGGAAGCATCGCCAGCAACACCAGCCTTCGCCGCATCGACTGCGATGCGCTTAGATAGGCCATGTAAACGGGTATCGCCAGAAGCGCTGCAAAGAGAACCGTCCAAACCGCCAGATGGAAACTACTCGCCAGGCGTTGCAGGGCGATACGATCGAATACCCGCCACGCATCGAGAAACACCGCTCCGCTTCCCGGCCAGGCCGACCAGGCCAGCAGGATAATAGGCAGCGGAAGCAACGCGGCGTACGCGGATCGAAGCGCCGCGCCGGTTCGAGTCAGGGGAAAAGGGTGCGCATCAGTTCGAGACACGGTTCCACATTTTCCGCGACCTTCCCGTAATCTACATTCATCGCCTTGATCTCCGACAGGGCGGGAACGCCCTCCGGGCGGGGAACGTCCTCGCGGACGGGAATCTGGCGGGCGCGGCTCTGCGCCAGTTGAGCCTCGACTTCCTTGGAAAGCAGAAAATCGATGAATTTCTTGCCGCCTTCGGGATTGGGGCTGTTTTGGATCAACGCGACGGTATTGGGAATAACGAGCGTTCCCTGAGTGTCTTGATCGAGGAACGCCATGCGCACCGGTTTTCCCTCATCGAGCGCGGCGTAGACATCGTCCGTATCGGTCAGGCCATAGGCCGCGTCGCCCCGCACGACGGCATCGCGCACCGATGCGTTACCGGGAAGAATCTGAATCCGGTTCGAGACCGCCAGGTTGAGATGGAAGCGCAGCATATTCTCTCCCAGCACCGTATACAGAGCGGCCATGTGCGCGACGGTGGTACCGAATTCCGGTTTGGCCATCGCCACCTTCCCGCTGTATTGAGGACGGTTTAGAGCGGGAACGCTGGCCGGGGTTTCGGTTTTGGGAACGAGATCGGTATTGATAATCATCACCCGCGCCCGGGCGGAAAAGCCCGTCCAGAATCCTTCCGGATCCTTAAAAGAGGGAGGAATATCCGATGCGGAAGGCGAAGAATAAGGCGTC
>CAZFOX010000994.1:0-1872 GCA_964520565.1 uncultured bacterium
TGGCCGGAACGTACGTTGTATTTTCAGTGGCATCGGGGCGACGAACCGCAACCGTTCCGCAATTGTGCAGCCCGCGAGCAACGCTATAAGCTGGTGGACGGAAAAGAACTCTACGATCTCGAAAACGATCCAGGCGAGCAGCGGGATATCGCCGCCGATCGCCCGGAAATTGTGATCCGAATGCGGGATGGATACGAACGATGGTTCCGCGATGTCTCGTCTACCCGGGGTTATGCACCGCCGCGTATTTATCTGGGAACTCCTCATGAGAATCCCGTAACCTTAACGCGGCAGGATTGGCGGGGGCCGAAAGCCGGATGGGATAAGGATTCGCTGGGGTATTGGGAAGTGGACGTACGGAAATCCAACCGTTTTGAAGTCATTCTACGGTTTGCACCGGTGGAAAAAAGCGGCCGCGCCTGTTTTCGATTGGGAGACGTCCGTCGCGACCAATCCATTCAGGAAAATGAAGTATCCTGTGCGTTCAATGACCTTCTATTGCCGGCTGGAGAAGGCCGACTGGAAGCGTGGATAGAATTCGATCAAAAATCTGTCGGCGTACATTACGTCGATGTCAGGATGAAAAAATAACATTGTCCGTTCGATTATAACTGGAGCTGATACGCATAATGAAATCCCTTTCTATCGACCGCCGGACTTTCTTAACGGCGGCCGTCATGAGTATTTCGAAGACGGTTTTTTCTGAGAATACTGTTGAAGAAGTCTCTCGTCCCAATCTGATTGTTATTCTGGCGGACGACCTGGGTTATGGCGATCTGGGGTGTTATGGTTGCCAGGATATTCGAACGCCCCATGTTGATCGATTGGCGGAGCGGGGAATTCGGTTAACGGACGCTTATGCCGCCGCTCCCGTCTGTACGCCGACACGCTGTGCACTCCTCACCGGGTGTTACCCGCAACGCCAGGAGAATCTGGAATGGGCGATCTATCCCCAGATACAATCTGTCGGGCTTCATCCCGGACAGGCCACTCTTCCCTCCATGCTGCGAGATGCGGGGTATAAGACCGGGATGTTCGGCAAATGGCATTTAGGCCACGCGGAAAAATTTAACCCAATCCACCACGGATTCGATGAGTTTTTCGGATTTCTTGGCGGTAATATCGATTACTTTCTCCACCGCGACCGGTTTGGGAATCCCGACTTATTTGAAAAAACTGAACCGGTTCGACAAGAAGGATATATCACCGATCTCATCACCAAGCGGTCGGTTGATTTTATCCACCAAAACGCCGGGAATCCTTTTTTCCTCTACGTGGCCTATAACGCACCACACTGGCCGATCCAGGGGCCAGACGAGGAGGATGTAATCCTGGAAGGGGACGATTTCCATCAACGAGGCGATCGAAAAACCTTTGCCCGGATGGTGGAACGGTTGGATAATGGAGTCGGCCAGATTCTCGATACGTTGAAACGGGAGGATTTGGAGAAGAATACGCTGGTCGTTTTCCTGAGCGATAACGGCGGCGACCGCCTGGCCAGTAACGATCCGTTGCGCGATAAGAAAACCACGCTATGGGAGGGCGGCATTCGCGTTCCCTGTATCTTTTCCTGGCCGGGCGTATTGCCGGAAGGGAGAATTTCCCATCAAACGGCTATCACGATGGATACGACCGTCTCGCTCTTGGCCGCCGCCGGAGTGAAACCGACGCGGCGCGTCGATGGGATGAATCTATTGCCGTATATAGCCGGTATAAGGCCGGATGTCGAGCAGACTTTTGTTTGGCGCAATAACTGGCATGGACAAAAAGCGGTGCGTTGGGGAAATTGGAAATGGCTGAAGGATAAGGAGGAGGAATTCCTCTTCAATCTCCAGGAGGATATGTCTGAACAGATCGACCGGAAAGACCGGA
>CAZFOX010000995.1:0-1869 GCA_964520565.1 uncultured bacterium
AGCCGGGTGGCAAGGGCAAGGTTTTTTCTGCCCATCACCTGTCGAAAATTCCTGGATTGATAGGCAGAAGAACACTGCCTATCCTAACAGGTATTATCCTGTGTACCCCCTGCATCCTCGGGTATCCCGATTCGGGCAGGATGAAAATCCTCAAGGGCAGAATAGAACTATACCCTTATCGTCCAGATTTGTGGTGCGTGGTTGTATCTTTTCATTCGTGCTATAATGATGATTCGATCCTGGAAAGAAGTGAGATTGAACGATTGCGGAGATAATTATGGATAGCCTGCTGGATCGTATTTCAGTCAATCCAATGATCTGTCACGGTCAACCCTGTGTGAAAGGGACACGTATTCCAGTATCCTTGATTCTACAATACTTGGCGAACGGAGATTCGGAAGAGGACATTTTATCTGCCTATCCGCCTCTGTGCCGGGAAGACTTTCGGGCATGCCTGGCTTATGCCGCGATGGTTACTCAGGAACGAGTCGTACCCCTTGAGATCGCGTAAGAACCATGCATTTCAAGTTCGATGAAAATCTCGATCCTCGATGGAGAATTCCACTGGAAAAAACCGGTTATTCGGTTTCGACCGTTGCCGATGAATTCTTGCAGGGAACGGATGACCGAACGCTATCAGAAATCTGTCGTAATTCCGGATTCTGTTTGATCACCGCCGATCTTGATTTTGCCCAAATTCTTGAATATCCACCTTCCGAATATCAAGGATTGATCGTTTTACGTCACACGAAACCCACATTATCGGGGATGTTGAGACTGATCGATCAACTTGTATCGGCGCTTGAAAGAAATTCTCCTGTTGGTCAATTGTGGATTATCGAACCGGGTAGAATTCGAATTCATGATGCGAGTACATAAGAATTGGATTGACTGACAAATGAATATGTTAAAGCGAGAATCGTTGTTGTGTCTTATCGGGACGATACGCTGCATGTCGCAGACGCGTGGATGGATCAATCTATATCGACCCATCTATGCGATGGGTCGAAAAAATGACCGAACCTACGTTACTTCCCGAAGACAAAAACGAGAACAAGGAATTTGGCAACGGCGTTTTTGAGAACATCTCATCCGCAATGAAGACGATTTCATGAAACACCTGGATTACATTCATTATAATCCGGTCAAACACGAATACGTGAAAAATCCGGTCGATCATGCATGGGTGGGGGAATAAATGATCGAGGGATTTCGGTGGGCTACACTCCGCTTCGCTTTGAGTCCAGGCTGCCTGGCTATAGTTTTTCCCAATCTTCTCGGCTGATTCCAGCCTGTCGAAGGATGCGGATCAAGAGTTCTCTGCCGATATCGGATTGGTGGGGATTGGGGATGCGGATGGTGAGGTTTTCCTTTTGCATCAATGGGTGCTTTCCACCGGAGAAGGGGCCGTCGAAACCTCATTTGCGAAGGTATTTGATGAGGTCTTTTCTTTTAACCGGGCCGAGCGAAGGCATCAGGCCGTTTCCTTGATGAGGAGTTCGATGCCGTCGATGACGGGCAGGGGCAAGTTTTTATGAATTCGGAAGAGCACCCATTCCTCCAACACGTCCTTTAATTCCATGCGGCAGTCTTCGAGCGTATCGGCGTTCGCGTATACGCCGTTGCATTCAGGGATCTCGCCGTAATAACTACCGTCGTCGGATAGAATTTCGTATTTCGCTCGGCGAAGGGCCGCCTGGATGTATTCGCTCAACATCGCCCCAATCTCCATATTTTCATCCGCAATTCGCATTCATAATACAACGGGTCGATACTATACGCCAGCCGGAAAGGATAGGAGCGCAGGCGTCCCTGCCCGCAAAGAACCCGTCAACTTATTTTGGCCGCTCGACTAGGAGCGCGGGCGTC
>CAZFOX010000996.1:0-1868 GCA_964520565.1 uncultured bacterium
GTTGGAAATCCTCAAAAAGGAAGTGCCGATTCGGATATCCAATTTTCGATCCCAATGGCATGAAGTATCCATTGCCTTGAATCAAAAGCAGGGGCAATTAAGGACTTATTTAGAAGATCGGGAGCGGGGAGCAAAAAAAGCAAAAAAATAGGCAGAGGGAATATATTTACGGATTCTTTTCCGGGGATTCCTCCGTTTTTTCTTCCAGTTCTAAATCTATATAATCATCGAGGTGGCATTTTTCGAATAAGTAATGCAGCGTAGCGTTTACCACCACCCGCAATCTTCCTTTTACGCGATCCGTATCTGATTTAGTCTTTACAATCACCCCAATACCAAAACTGTCAATGTACTCGATTCCGGAAAGATCGATGGTGATTTCCGTGAATCCTTCATCCAATGCTTTGTCGATACGGCGCTGCAAACCGCCGGCGTTGGTAATAATCAAGTCGCCGATCACGTTAACGCGGTATTTTTTCTCTTGTTTTTGTTCCGTAACGAGAAGTCCTTCGTTGGTCATAATTCATTCCGTTCGGGCATTTGGAGAACCGTAAAAATAAACCGATTTATTATTCCCAGAAAAAAGGGCGAATGTCCAGGGATTTCATCGTGATTCGGGGGGATTTTTTATTGGATCGGAAGAGATTTGGAATATTTCCGGCGTTCCTGAAACCATTCCGTAACTAATATACCCAATAAGATATGGAGGGAAATTCCCATCTGGCTGAATAAATCCCAGTCCAATGGGCCTAAATCCGGATGCCAAACCGTAGTCCAAATCAAACCGATAATAGAAGTGTATAAGAGAAACTGTTTAAAGAGCGTATTGATGTTTTTGCGGAAATAAATCACCAACGGCCATTCCAAGGGAATTCCCAGAAAAGCGGCTTGGAAATGGAACTTGGTTTTGATGGCTAAGTGCGCCCAGGTAAAAAAGGTAAAATGTTGTCCTTTGCGGGTGAATTTGAAAATGGGTACCAGGCGGGTATAGTTGATTTCAAAACCGCGATGTTCCAAGAGAAAATTACAGCCGAAAGCCGTGGTCATAAAGACAAAGAAGGGAACCAGAAATTCCCAAGCTTGGAAATCCTGCCTTTTTTTCATCGCCCAAAAGATCATCGGGAGATAGAAAAAAGACATCATGTGGAATAGGCATGCGATATAATAGCAGCTCGTGACCGGCCAAAGCGGAATTTCTTTATTTAGATAGCGTTCCATGTACAAAAAAGTAAGTAAAAGAAACAAGTTAACCCACGCGTAGATTTCGACTTCACCGACAAATACCAGGAAAGAACCGGAAAGAATATTGATGGCCATAAAAATCGGATCCGGGCGGATGGCGTATAATACCTGTACTGCCAACGCTCCGGCGATGGCGCTGCTCATACTGGTAGCAAACCAAGGGTTCCACCCCCAGGGATTCAGAATCGTATAGACGGCTTTATTGACCAGGGAGGTAAGCACTGCGTGCATTAAAACCGCCCAGTTCATTTTATTCATATCGGCGATATAGGAACCGTCGCCGCTGTAAGGAAGCAGATTGCTTCCAATAACATAGAATATAATCGTCAATCCCAAGGTGATCGGAATGCGGATTAATAAAAATCGCAGTAACGGTTTCTGGGTGATGGAAATAACGGAACGGGATAATAAAGAGGAAGACGGAAGGTTCATAGAAAATCAAAGGCAGTAATGTTTTTATCAGCTGCGTGACGAAGAATGGATTAAGATTTATTGGGAATCATACACATTGTCTCTCTTTCGACAAGCGTTATACGGTAGTTTTTACAAATTCTCGGATGAGAATCCAGGACAATATTTTACTGGGATTTTCCATTCTCCAAAGTCGGGACTTCGTTATACTAATT
>CAZFOX010000997.1:0-1865 GCA_964520565.1 uncultured bacterium
TGCTTTGCGATAGGTTTTTATCCAGAACGTATCCTGTTTTGCCGGTGCGTTTGCCGATTTCCGCCTCAGAGAGGTCTTCCGCCGCGAGCGACTTGAAATGGTAAAGCGTTCGAAAGGTGGTAATCAACCGGCCGGTTATCGCGATTTCATCGTCACCCTGCGACAGCAATGCATCCAACGCCTTCAGAGCCCGGGGTGCATCGCGGTCGCTCACGGCATTGGTGATAGCCCAGATATCTTCCTCCTCTTCGGTTTGTACCAGACGGCTGCATAAATCAAGGCCGATCGTTCCCTTTTCATCGGCCCAAAGCAGGAGTTTGTCTAACTCACGAAGGGCTGTGTCCATATGGTCATTACACAATTGCAAAAAAAACTCCAGCGCCTTGCGCTCGAAGGCGACCTGCTTTTCCGCGCAGCGGTTGAGAACCTGTTTTCGAATTGCGGATTTATCCGCCTTTTTTAATACCCGGACGAATTTCTTATCGATTGCCTTCCGCAGTGCAGCCGGGATTTTTTTCTCGGTTTCGGCCATCCAGAGAAAGGGAACGTCGCCGCAGGGGTGATTCGCATATTCCACCAGCGCGTTCAAATGATCCTCGGGGACTTTTTCCAGGCCGTCGAGAACGACGATTCGATTGGGAGAGAGAAGCGAAAAGGAGAGAATCTCTTCCAGCGCACGCGGCGTTTCTCCCGCCGACGCGGTGAAATACAGACATTCCACTTCTTCGTCGCCATAACGCTTTTTCTGGATTTCGGCGATCGCCTCTCTGCGCTGGAAGGGATCTTCGCAATAGATCAGACGGATGTTGGATGTGGAACCGGCCATCGAAAACGATTTACCACCCTTCAATCAAGGCGCTGAGCACCTGTTCGGCCAGAATGTCGGTGACATCCCGGCTGCTGGAGGATGTGGGTTCGTTGCTTAATAGAAAAGTACCCGCTGCCGAAAAGGGGCGGTCTTTCAGCAGGAACTCATCCGTATCTTTTTCTTTTACGCTGACCGCCAGCTGGACGTTCATCGAATATCCAATGGCCCGATCCAGGTCGGTATACCCGATGGGGGAAACCCGGGCATTTTGAATAACGCCGTGCAGATGCAGATCGGCGCGGGAGGCGGGAACAACCTGCAGGCGGCCGTCCCGCTGAAAAGCGGCGATCAAAGCGCGCGTCAGGCGCTCTTCGAGCGCGTATTGCTGCGTTTCGTTCTTCAGCACGGCAATATGAATCGAACGATGATGCTCTTGAAGGATAGATGGCGAATGCGCCCCGCAGGAAACCAGAAGAGCGATCGGGAAAGCAAGGAGAGTTCGTATCCAGACGTTTTTCATTGTCGTCATCGGCTCGTTTTGTGATTAAGGTTGCTAGCGCGCTCGATCCGGCCCGCCGCCTGTCTATTGTGCTTCCGATTGAGTGGAATACAAAGGGTTTTAATATTTTATTTCCTCGTCAGCCAGATTTCCTCTATACGGTACATGTGCAGGTGGTCGTGCAGCAGCATGTGGCGAACCATAATCAACGGCGTGTACCGGATGTATTCGGGATGATGGGCTTCCTTCCGCAGGATTTCGCCGCTCATCTCTTCCAGGCGATCCACGAACTCATTGCGTTCTCGTGCGAACCGTTCTAACTCATCCGCCAGATTCGTTTCGGCGGTTTTCTTCGCCAGTTCCGCATCGTCGGGTAAATACGGTTTGAGAACGGGATGTTCTTCCTCGATGAACTGGTTGAGGCGGCCGCGCAACATGGGCTGCACGTCCATCAAATGAACGGCATGCTCGCGAATCGTCCAGCCTTCCGGCTTCAAACGCAGGGAAAGCGCGTCCGTTCCGATTTCCGCCAGAAAATCCGCCAGCAAGGCCGGCGTT
>CAZFOX010000998.1:0-1857 GCA_964520565.1 uncultured bacterium
CCGTTTCGATTTCGATACGGGCTTCTTCCATTTTGGTATTGAGGAAGTTGAAGGGAATTAACGAGGTAATGGCGATCCCCAATCCAAATGCGGTGGCAATCAGGGCCTCAGCAATTCCCCCCGTGATCGCGCCGGGCGCGCTGAGTTCGCCGCCGATTAGCGAGAACGATCCCATCATGCCCGTTACCGTCCCGAGAAGTCCTAGCAAGGGGGCCAGCGTGATCACCGTATCCAGGATAGGTATTCCCCGGCGGAATCGTTTCAGTTCTTTTTCCTGGGCATAAAGAAGAGCGCTGGAGAGCGATTTTTCCCGATGCGTCAAGGCGTATCCCAGCACACGAACGAGGAAAAATTTCGATTTGTTTCCGATCTGAATCGCGCCTTTCGTATCGCCCCGGCCGATGGCGGAGAGGAAGCGTTCGAGCGCTTTGGGATCGCGTTTGCGCCGTTCGTTCAGCAGGAAGAGAACGCGTTCGAGTACTGTCAGCAAGGCTAGAATCGCCAGGAACAACAGCGGCCACATAATTGGTCCGCCTTTTTTGAAGA
Organism: uncultured bacterium; assembly: GCA_964520565.1. Classification (GTDB taxonomy): domain Bacteria; phylum Hinthialibacterota; class Hinthialibacteria; order Hinthialibacterales; family Hinthialibacteraceae; genus CAZFOX01. The sequence continues at coordinate 547 of CAZFOX010000998.1, forward strand.
TATGGACGTAATCAGTTTTTTGCACGAGTGCCTTGAGAGCTCCGCCGCGGGATGGATCGAGGGGAAGAATGCCCTCGCCGGTTTCCAGCAGGGAGGAAAGCCCGGTCTGGATTTCTCCTTCCAAGGGTCGAATCAACGGATAGGCCGATCCCGGTTGCGGCATGACGAGTCCCGCCGCATTGCCGTTCCGGGAACGAAACAGAGCGACAGGGCCGATGATGGCGTATTGTCCTTCTTCCACGACTCCTTGCATATCTACCCCAACGCCATCGAATCGCATTCCTCCAATGGCATCGAACAACCGGTCGATCGAGCGGTTGACGAAGACGATTTGCCGCTCGAATTTTTCGGGAGCGGATAACGTTGTGTTTTCTGTTGCCTGTTTGGCTGTCTCCAGGTCTTTGCCGATATATTGCAGTTCGCTGATGTTGACTTTGGATTCGAACGAGCGTGCGTATTCGTCGAGGAGGTTTCCGATATACGTCAATTCGTCCTGGCGGGCTTTCATTTCGGCGCGGATCGTGGCGATTTCCAGATTGCCCGCATCCACCAGGCGCGACACTTTTTCATACTCGCGGCGAAGTTGAGTGAGTTTTTCCTCCAGCGCGGTCAGTTGCTGGGCAAGCGGCAGTTTTTCGGCGGAAATTCGATCGCGAAGTTGGTTGAGTTCTTGAATGCTTTTTGACAACTCACGGTCAGCGGAAGTCGACAACCGATCAATCGTCTCGTTGGCGGCCGTTTGGGATTTTTGCTCGCTGGAATTGTCCGTCGAGTGGACTGCTTTAGGGGCCCCGCTGTTCAGGGATAAAAAGAAGACAAGAAAAACAAGAAGAAATGGTTTCATGGATTTTTGCTGTTTCGTCTTTACTGAATCTTTACCGGAAGCGGCACAAAAGCCGGCGTATGTTTCCCCTGGATGATTTCTAGGGCCGTCAGGACGCCGCGGGCGATGGAGTTGGCGGGTTCCCAAACCCAACCGGTCGCGGAGGGACGTCCGATACCCGCTTCTTCCCGCATACTGACGTAGTAAGCTTGCGCGAGACCGATATATATCACTTTCACTTCCGAAGGTTTTCCGTCCGCAAGGGTTTGCACTTCGTAACTGACCGCGATTTCGTTATTGGTTTTGTTCAGTTCATTGAGAATGCCAAAAACGTTTTGAAACCGTTCGGCGGTGGAGACTCGCGTATTGGTGGCATCGACGGGAATCCGTTGATAGAGGGGCTGAAGCCTTGTCTTTACCGGTTCGGGAAGTTGGTTCGATATCTGCTGGATCTTACTTTCCATATCAACAGCCGCATCGGTCAATTT
>CAZFOX010000999.1:0-1855 GCA_964520565.1 uncultured bacterium
ATCAAAACGAACGTCTGGCCGATGGCGACAATCGACAGGGGGTATATATTGGATAGGATATGCTTCATATTGGCCGATGATGCCAGTTTGGGTTCGAAAGGCCACACGGCCAGAAAGTAGAATACACATAGAAACAGAATCAAATATTCGGACGCCATCATCTGGCGGAAGAAGGTGTGGATCGATTGTATCTTTCGGTTGTTCATGCTCGATTCGATCGACCTGGCCGTCTGAATGAAAGGAGGACGTGCAATCCTCTCAACCATGCCGTAACGGAAGGGAGGGAGAACGGTCAGTTTCTCCAACCTCCCAATCTATTGATTCGTTCTTACGTTGGCACCCCACATTCGGGAAGCCATCTCTTTCAGGTTACCCTGGTGAATTACAAAACCCGGATCGATGATCTTTTCGGGAATCTCTTTCCCCTCGATCCAGTCTACCAAAGCCTGCACCGATTGTTCGCATTCGAAATACACATCCTGCACGCCGTCCGCGTCGAGGTAACCGTCCACCATCATTTGATAGGCGGTGGCGTCGCCATCGAAACCGCCCAGAATGACGTGGCCTTCTTCACCGATCTTTTTATATTTGCCGACCGTCTTCAAGGCGGACACGATGGAGGGGAACAACAGATCGGAAGATGTGAAAATGAAATTGATATCCGGATTGGCCTGCAGCGCGTTGGTGACTCCCGCCAGAGCCTTCTCTTGTTCCCAATCGGTGGGAACTCGCGCCACCACTTCGATGAGATCCTTTGCCTCGTCGACTGCGGCCTGGAAACCATCCCGGCGCTGGATGGCGTTGATATCGCCCAGATCACCGATCAGAATCATGGCCTTATAATGGCCTCCTCGTTCTTTTGCTTTGCCAGCCATATAAGACACGGTTTCCCGGGCGATCGCGTAATTATCGGCTACCACCGTCACGGATTTTGCATCCGGGCTTTCCGCCGGAGGGCGGTTATAAGAGACGATGGGGATTCCCGCCCGGTTGGCGGCCTTGATGATGGGGATAATAGTATGAGCGTCCTTGGGTGAAATAATGATCCCATCCACACCCTGCGCGATGAAATTGTTGCATTGTTCGAATTGCCGGTTGGCATCGCCATCGGCGATGGCTTCCACCATCTGGATGTTGCGCTTCGTTAATTCGGCGCGGATCGCGCCGATGCTGGCCACCCAATATTCGGTTTGCAATGTTTCGAACGAGACGCCAACCGTCAGCGTTTTCCCCTCGGATGTGGAATCGGCCGATCCCTGACCGGAAGGGGATGAAGGCGAACAGCCGGATAGAATACCGGTTGCCAGCGTCAGGAGGGTGAAAAACAGAAATGCCGGTAAAACTCGATGCATGAATCTCATGATAGTCTCCTTGATGGCCCGCTTGATTCTCCACCGTTCATTGGGGTTGCGGCATCGTTACGATTATCCCCTATTTTGGGGGACAGTAACATGGCGTGTTACAAATGATTCATTATGAACATTTGTTCGTTCTGTTAACAACATCTCTCTGCAAAGATAATCCATCTCTCTCTCAATACAAGTCCTTATAGCCGATCAACTGGATTTTCCGCTGATGAATGGCGTCCTTGACTTTGGGACTGGTGAACGCCCGGGTGACGCCGTCGCGATCCTGGGCGACATCCCAATATCCCAGATGGCCGATCGCACGCATTTCCGGACAGTCGATTCCGGGATGATCGATCAACAGCCAGTCGCCAGGTTGGAGATTCTGGATGATTTCCAGGAGGGCGGTCTCTTTTTCTTCGAAGGTTTTCTTGCCCCCAAAGCCTTGGGCGAATTTGAGTCCTGGCGCTTCCAGGGGCAGCCCGTATTCCTCGGCTAATTTCCCGACC
>CAZFOX010001000.1:0-1845 GCA_964520565.1 uncultured bacterium
GCGAAGCAATCTAATGATGATCCGATTCGCCAGTTGATCCATAGTATGTTTTTTAATCCGACAATATTAAACGGTCAATCTCCTAGCGTTATATGCCTTTATAGGGTTTTAGAGCGGTTTTCATTCAGGAAGAGAGTTAAGTAACTCCGGCTTCGAAAAAGCCAAGCATTTCTTGATTTTATAAACGCGAATTAGACTGTTATTCTAAGGCCAGATAGAGATTTTTGTTGGGAGAACAATTTCTCAGTTCGCATAAGAACGATATTCGCGCGCCGCTTCCCAGAGAGCAATCATATTTTCAACCGGCACGTCGGCCTGCGTATTATGAATGGTGTTAAAGACGTATCCCCCACCCGGTTTAAAGATATTCATCATGCACTGTACCTGTTTGCGTACCTGGTCCGGCGTACCGGTGCTGAATAAGCGTTGCGTATCGATTCCGCCTCCCCAGAACACCAGGTCTTTTCCGTATTGTTCCTTGAGGGTTTCGGGCGCCATGCCTTTGGCGCTGATCTGCACCGGATTAAGGATATCGACGCCGCTTTCGATCAGGTCGGGAATAAATTCGACAATGGAACCGCAGGAGTGATACCAGAGTTTGGCTTTCGTATTCTTCTTGATATGCCGATAGAGAGTTTTCTGGTAGGGGTGCACGAGAGTACGGTATATCTTGGGCGAGAAAAGCGGGCCGCTTTGCATACCAATATCGTCGCCGACGCAAATCACATCCAGATAATCGCCGGCCTCCGCCAGAAACGCATCCATAAAATCGAGCCAGTATTGCAAGGTATGCTCGAGCAGTTTGGCGACGTAGCGCGGCTGATCGATCATGTCCATGTACAGGCGTTCGAATCCACGCATGTACCAACAGATTTCGAAAACCACACCGGTGATGCCGCTGACCAGTGCGTAATCGGTGTTTTCGCGCAGGCGTTGGGCGTATTCACGCAGACCCTTAAACGGCGCGGAATCCTTCCCATTCGGCCAATCGTAATGATCAAGGTCGTCATAATCGATTTCAGCCAGGGGGTGATGGACGATATCGCAGTACAAACCTTCTCCCGGCTTTTTTCCCGGCATCGCCCAGGTGACTCCGAAGCCATCGGTGAAACCCCAATAACCCGGCTTGACTTCGGTCAGTTCGGGGATCGGACAAAACTGCCCCGGCCGAACGTACCGGGTGTCGATTTCAAAAAGTTGCAATACCTTTTCGCTGGGAGCGGCCAGTCCCTGAACGACATCCATGATCTGGATTTCTTCCTTGATGCCGCAATAATCGAGAATCTTTTGATAGGCGATTCGATGGATGCCGGTCTGGTTGCCTCCCAGGTCGAGAGGAACCCGGTCGGGTTCACGATGGTTGATTGTGGTTAATACCCGCTCGCGTGGTGTCATAAAACAGTTCTTTTCTAGGCGAATACGCGTTCAATTGTTTTCTGGTACATTTCTATCATGGAATCGGTCAGTTGGAAAGAATCAAGATTCGCCCGGGATGTTGTTTATCTTCCGTCTTCTTTCGATCCGTTCTTTTATAAATCGATCGAGTTTCTCATCGTCTCGATTCAGTAGAAAGTCGTCTCCATGGAATCCCAGATTGCCGAGAAACTCTTCCACTTTTTCATTCTCGCCAATTTCGTAATACGTATGGCCGTCGGAGGTTTCCACCAGAACCGCCTTGCACTCCAGTGCCATGCCGATCATTTGTTCCAATTTACGTAAATTGGTTTTACCGACGCGCAGGTTGGTGTTGTTGATTTCCAACGCGAAGCCGTATTGAGCCGCCAGATCGATGACGGCCGGAATATCCAGCGGGTACGTATCGATGCAGGGATGTGTCAGCAGGTC
>CAZFOX010001001.1:0-1841 GCA_964520565.1 uncultured bacterium
GCCAGATTCCCGTGCTGGAGAAGGTCGCTTTCACCGCGCGAAAAGGCGAACAGATTGCGTTGGTCGGTCCCAGCGGAGCCGGGAAAACCACCCTGGTGAATCTTCTGCCCCGTTTTTACGATCCCACCGGCGGTTCCATCCGCATCGATGGAATCGACCTGCGCGATCTCGATCTCGAAACCCTCCGCCATCAGTTTGGCATGGTGTATCAGGATGTGATGATTCTGGGCGATACCGTCCGGCTTAATATCACCTGCGGAAGCGATCGATACACCGACGAGCAGATCGTTGCCGCCGCCCAGGCCGCCAACGCGCACGAATTCATTTCCGCCCTACCCCAGGGTTACGATTCCGTGATCGGCGAACGGGGTGAGTCTCTATCCGGCGGGCAATGCCAGCGCATCGCCATCGCCCGCGCGTTTCTGCGCGACGCTCCCATTCTCATCCTCGACGAAGCTACCTCTTCGCTGGACAGCGAATCGGAATTGCATATCAAACAATCCCTGCGCCGCCTGATGCAGGGACGAACCAGTTTTGTGATCGCCCACCGCCTTTCGACCATTCTCCAGGCCGACCGCATTCTGGTATTGGATCGCGGGCGTATCGTCGATTCGGGGCGGCACGGTGAGTTATTGGAACGATGTAAACTCTATCAGCGGCTCTATCACCTGCAATTCAGCGGGGAAGATATGACGGATTCTCTGTAAGGTTTCGCTGGATTGAGCGGATTCATTTTCGAACCGCCTGGGGGCAGTGGAAATCATGATGACTCGATACATTCTCCCCGTGATTCTTCTCCTGATCCTGCATGCGGGTATTCTGTTGCACAGTGTGTGGCATAAATCTTCGTCCGTGGATGAATTGGGGCACCTGGCCGCCGGTTTATATTCCTTGAATAACAACGATTTTCGTTGCAACCGTCTTTCTCCCCCTTTGCAAAATATCGTATGCGCCTTACCGGTCATGTTATTCGGCGAGTATCGTCTCACGTACGATCATACCTGCTGGAAGCAGGGAATTTGGAATGGTCTTGGCGAGCGTTTTGTGGAGGCCAATCCCCAGACCTTTCACAGGAATCTGATGATCGCCCGTTCGGGAACCATCGTTCTATCCGTGGCGCTTTGTTATTTGATCTATCGTTGGAGCCGGGAATTGTGGGGGCATGGCGTGGCGCTATGCGTTTTGTTTCTGGCGATATTGGAACCGAATATCCTGGCGCATGGGCGGTTGGCTACCGCGGATACCGCACCCTCCTTATTCTTCCTCCTGACGGGTTATACTGCCTGGCATTTTAGCCGGAAACCAACCTGGACCCGGCTGATACTGATTGGTGTCTTTTTTGGATTCAGCTGGGCGTCCAAACACTCCGGAGTAATCCTGATCCCCGCTTTATTCATTGTTTTTGTTATTCTGAACTGGAGATATGCGCAACCCGTTGGCTTTCGTGCGTTGGCACGCTTTCGGCGTTTTTCCAATCGTTTGTTTCCTATTTGGGGTGCATTGGGATTGATGAGCATCGTTCTGCTCGCCGGACTGCTCGCGATTTGGATGTGCTACGGATTCGAAATAGGCGACAAAATCGATCCTCCCCGCCCCCCTAAATCGAGTTTGTTGTGGACGAATACCCATTTTCCACTTTTAGTTGGCACCTATTTTAAGGGATTGAATGAGCGTTTTCCATTCGATCCCAACAACGTCGATGAACCGTTTTGGCGGTTGTTACGTAACTGGCTTCCGGCTTTCAGCCACTGGGAGGGATTTTTCGCCAACAGGTTAAATGCCATGCGGGGGTCGCCCGCCTTTTTTCTGGGCGAGACATCCTATCGAACCAAGTTAGCGTA
>CAZFOX010001002.1:0-1835 GCA_964520565.1 uncultured bacterium
TCTGAACCAAATCATCCCCACTTCGTTTTACACCTTCGCCGAGGGACTCCGTCTGTTGGTTCCCAATGGAGAAAAACGCACGTTCAAACTGCGGGCGCTTAATCCGGATTCCGGGAAGTATATCGATAGTCAAAAGACGATCACCTTTATTCCATAACGTGTTGTATCTTATATGCTTACGAGTTAATCGCCCCGCCCCGGTATCCGGGGCGGATTTGTTTTATAAAAAATAGAATTTTCCCTTCTTTCCCATAAATCATTGAATCGGAGTGATTTGAATAAACTCATCGTTTTTTATGCCGATATTTTCCTTAGGGTATGATATAACCAGAGTAAGATTATTCGCCTGCCGATCCCGGCCGGATTAAGATTCTTTGTGTGACTACGATGAAGAGACTCGCTTCACTGCCACGAATCGTTCCCCTCTTGGCCTTTGCCTGCCTGGGGCTGTCAGCCTCCGCGATCGATTTACGGCCGGAGAACTGGATACGCGATATTGGGAAACTCTGGGAACGAAATCAGCCCAGCGTCAAGGATGTAACGTTCTGGGATTTTGAAAACCAACAATTCCGAGGGATTCGGACCTTGTTCTATACGGTTCCCAAAGAACGGGAGAACCGGATGGTCGACCTGCGCCTACATCGAAAGATGCAGCAATTTCTTTCTTACATTTGCCGAGAAGTGATTACCGTGGATGATTTTAAGGATAATCCTTTCCTTCTGACCGTGGAAAACAGCGTTTCTCTCCTGGTCGAGGAATGGAAACTGGCCGGAAAAGTGAATCCGGAACGTTTTTTTGAACAAATGACTTTCCCCGGCGAATCGTACCCGGTTATTAATGTAGATATCGTCGTGTTGATGGAACGGATTTTCTACGATCAGCAATGGCGCGGCGATACCAAAAAACTGGTCATCGGCATTGGCACCGCCGCCTTCGAAATGGACAGGGGCGAACCGGTCTATCAGGATCGTATCATGGTCGAATCGGATTGGTATGGAGAGACGGGAACCTCCAGCAAAGCCGAACACGCGGCTGTGCTTCAGGCCGCCGATGCCATCGGGCGCGCCCTGCAAAATAAAGCTAATGAAATCAACGCAGAACACGCACGCCTGGAAAAACAAAAACTGGTAGCCCGGGTCAAGGAAGAAACCGCTCGCAACGAACAAATCAAGGAAGAAACCCGGCAATTCAAACAACTGGTGGAACGGACAGAAGATATCCTGGCACGGGAACCCGTCCCGGAAGAGGTTATGTTGACTCTTCGTGATCCGCTTGACGCGATAAAACCGCTTTTGAAAAAAACACCTCCGAAAATCCGGTATGGAAACAAATCGGCCGAGCCGATTCCTATATCGAAAAACGAGTTGACGGAGGACGATATCGAAACCCGCCGCCAACTAGCCGCTTCCATCCAAAACACCCTTTCCGAATGGGATCAATGGAATAAGGAGGAAGAGGAACGCCTGAAAAAAGAAGCACTGGCATCGCAACCGGCACTCCAGCAGAAGGATTTTCAGGCTAATGTCATGCCCAAACCACCGGGAAGTGTCCCGACAGAGCCGCCTCCAGGCGCCAGCATGGTTGGCCTACCCAACTTATCGAATCAAAAGGGAAATCTGTTCTCCCGGCGTTGGCTCTTGAATCCCAATCAATCCTTGCAACTCAGCCCGGTTCCCATCGCGCCGGTTACCGGTACGATTCGACGGGCTGAAATTTATTCCACCGATTTGCCAGGGCTATCCACGGATTCGCTCCGCCCCAACCAATCCAGCGATACCGTCTCCTCCGCTACGGGGGATAGCAAATAAATATCGCCATTAATTCCATTCCTCAT
>CAZFOX010001003.1:0-1834 GCA_964520565.1 uncultured bacterium
AACCCATTTTATAACCGGCGACGATTTTATTCCCAACCGTAGGATCTTCAAAAAGCTTTTTGTGTAATTTCACTTCCATTTTCCAACCGCCGGTTACTGCGCTCCCAACTCCATAAATATCGCCGTTTTCTGCATAAGTCCATTCCAAACCGGTTGCCCAAATTCCCGGATTGAGGGAATCGGTTGAGTCATCCCATCGGGAGAAACGACCTTTATAATTGACGTAGCAATGCCCACCATACAGATCATTGGATGTATCCGTGTTATTGTCATAACGATCATTTAAAGCATCCACAACCATTTCGATGGCGTCATCATTCCAGAATTCAGCATTGGGATTATCACTGACTACGAGATCGTCAAGAGCTTCCACGCCGACATACAGGAAATTATCGTCATAAGCAAGGTAAAAGGTGAAACTGGAATCTGCGGAACCAGTCCACATGGTGGCGCGGTCGTCCGGAAAGTCCAGAATCCAGCCGTTGTCGCCCGGTACCACCTTAATTCCTTTAAAATTACCATATTCCGCTGAAGAAGGGGAAGAGTCCAACTTAATAGAATTGTTCACAACTTTCGGAACTTGCAGCGTTGTCAGTTTTATATCCGACCAGGGACCTTCGGCCGTTGAATCAAAACCGGAGATATCTTGAGCCGGCGCTCCAACAACGAAACCCATCGTCAACACCAATACCAGCGGTGCGGTGATTTGAAAAAAACAACTTTTTCCCATCTGTTTTCTCCCGTTTTTTGGAAATTCTATATTTCCTGTCCCTTTTCTTTTTCTCATACTTTTCCATTCGATTTCAGTAGAATTGTGATTATGGATTTCCTCCTTTTTTTAAATTTAAATGATTTACCAGTATAAAAGAATGGAAGCGGCAATGTCAATATTTTTCTACTCTTTCTTTCACTTTTTTCTAAAATTGAAGGAGTTCCCCTACAATTTCTTCTTGAAAAACAGTTCCTCAGGACTCTTGCGCTTTGAAAACTGACGTGCTATGTTTCTTATCGATTGGATTGTGAAACATTCCAACGATTGCTGTATAATACGATCTTTTGTTTCGATGTTTGGATTGAAACGAGGTTTGTAAGTGGACTCACTTCCTCCAATATCGATGCCGGTACAATTTTCCGTCGCATTGATTTTTATTTTGGCTTCTCTCGCCTTTGTGGCGTTTAATTTACTCTTCCCCCGTTTATTGCGGCCCACCAATCCCTATCCGGATAAATTGTCCACCTATGAATGCGGCGAACGGCCGATCGGTGGACCGTGGGTGCGGTTCAATATCCGCTTTTACATCGTGGCGATTATCTTCCTCATCTTTGATGTGGAAGTTTTATTTCTTGTTCCTTGGGCTGTGGTTTATAAAAGCCTGCTCCCGCAACTGGGCGGTTGGGTTTTTGTAGAAATGTTCGTGTTCATTCTTATCCTGGGTGTAGCGCTGGCGTATTGTTGGAACCAAGGGCACCTGGAATGGATTTTAAGAGAACGATCACCGGAAGGAAATACCGACTCTCCTTCCCGATAACTTTTCTTCATTTGTGGGTGAACTTTTCATGAGTAGTACGACAGGAAATTTAACCTTGAGTCTGGCGATTACGCCGCTGGCAGATATAGTAATTTGCGTGGGGATTATCTTAGCGATTGGATACTTTCTTTGGAGTAAAGGACGATATTCCATTTTATCGAAACGATGAACCGTCGGAGTACATCTCCGAATCCATCTAAAATTGAGTAGAACCGCTTCAGGAGCCGATGATCGGAACGGCTCCCAGAGGGATGCTTGGAAATTATTTTTACCTCGGAAGCGATAAAGGGAAATAGCTGATGGGT
>CAZFOX010001004.1:0-1825 GCA_964520565.1 uncultured bacterium
GGCATCTGTCCTCTTAAAGTATGACACTAATGCTCTCCTTCATGGAATTTTTTTAGCTAAAAAAGAGTTATCGGGAGGCCGACTTCGTCTCCCTCGCGTCCTTTCTGCATTCATTGAAGCCGCTGGTGTGAAGCATGCGGAAAGCGGAGGTGTAAAAAACGATCATGTGAATCCAAGTGGAGAGACAAATAAAGGATTCGGCAACGTTCCTTTTCACCGTACCGAATTTACCGCAGAAAAAATAACGGCTTATTTCAATCTTGATCTCGCCTTGCTGCATTCTTATGGATTGTGCGAAGATGCCAACCATTTACTTATTGCTCTGGCCTTATTTAAAATTCGTCGTTTTCTTTCCAGCGGTCTACGTCTTCGAACGGCATGCGATCTGGAATTAGTCGATCATCTGACCGTTACTCGACCGCAAAATGGATTCTCGATACCGGAAGAAAATGAATTACTGGATGAATGTTCGAGACTGATAGGGCAATGCAAAAAAGCGGCATTGTTTGCCGATCCGTCTGTAACCAAAGTGAAATGGGAAAAATAACCATCATCCTTTAAGAGGCAATCATGATCGGAATATCGTTTCGTTTTCCCGCAGGACGGTTTCATGCTACTCCCTGGGGACGTCATGTAAATGAAGGTGTCCCCGAATGGCCTCCCTCTCCTTGGAGATTAATAAGAGCGATTCTCTTCGCATGGAAAGTCAAACATTCTTCCGTGGAAGAGTCACGGGTGCGTAAAATATTTGAGCCGTTGATTTTTCCACCTAAATATTATCTCCCTCTTGCATCGACTGGCCATACACGACATTACATGCGATGGTACAAAAAAGGACCTCTCGATCAAACTCTCGTTTTTGATACTTTTGTAGCTTTGAACAAAACAAGTGAAGTGATTGCCCTCTGGCCGGATGCTATTTTGGATAATAGCCAGCAGGCAATATTATCCCGCTTATTGGATCATCTGGGTTACCTGGGACGCGCGGAATCCTGGTGTGAAGCACGTTTGCTCTCCGACATGGAAGCTATCGATTTTCAATCGAAGATCAATTGTTTACCCTTGGATGGTCAACAGCCAGGATCCGATTACGATATTATTCGTATGCTCTGCCCCGATCCGCAAACCGCATTTGATAACGAATATGTGAAAAATGAAAAGAAAAAATCCAAACGCCCTGTTTATGATCCCGAATGGCATCTATGCATCGAAACGGCTCAACTTCATGATGAACGATGGTCTGATCCACCAGGATCGAAATGGATTCCCTATTTACGGAAAAAGGACTGCTTTCAAGTCACAATTAAGAACAAGAATGTTCGCAATCGTCGCAAAGAAAAAACAATGCAGATCGCTCGGTATGTGTTAGATTCAACGGTATTGCCACTTGTTACAGAAACGTTGCCACTAGCCGAACAAGCAAGGCGAACGGTAATGGGAATATATGGGCGCTTGTTTCCTCATGCAGACGGATCGAAAGGATGCTCAGAAATCTTTTCCGGGAAGGATAGCATGGGGCGTCCCTTAGAGGGGCATGGCCATGCATTTTACCTTCCAACTGATGAAGATTACGATGGGCGGCTGGATCATTTAACTATAGTATCAACCTCTGGTTTTGATAACAAAGAAATACGCGTTCTCGATCATCTACGTTCGTTGAAACGAGATGAGAATCTTCCTGCTCTGTCTTTAATGCTAATGGGGCTGGGAAATATGGAAGAAATGAACTCTCTTCCATTAAAAAGAAGTCGTTTTTGGTTATCGTCCACTCCGTTTATTGTGACGCGCCATTTGAAATTACGTGGACAAAAGCGTGATACACTCG
>CAZFOX010001005.1:0-960 GCA_964520565.1 uncultured bacterium
GTCTTCGAAAAACCTGCCTTTTCCGGCTTTTTCGAAACGCGAAAAGGAACGGGATTATAAGAATCGTTCTATAAGCGGCTTCGGTTCCCTACACCGTTTCGGAAGAATGCGGCATAGTGCCTATGGATTCCGATGACCTTTCTATCGTGAATGTCGGAAATGATTGCAGACGACTTGGAAAAAACAAATAGAAAGTTAGTAAAAAACACTTCGTTTCACACCAACGCAGGGATGGACAATTTCTTTCATGCATAACGAAATCGATTCCTCCAATTTGATTCAATCGGTCTGGCAGGTTACGGTGGAACCGTTATTGCTGCTTGGCTCCCGGGGCGAGATTCTGGATTGCAATCCCATGGCGAGCATGCTGATGCTGGGTGTGGGAACGAATCTGTTGGATTATGCCCGCGATCCAGATGTCCTGCAAAACGCCCTGCACAAAGCTCTGCGCGAGGGGAAAAATAGCGCGCTGGATCCGCTCTTTCTCAAACCTCCCGATGGGGGCGATCCATTGGAAGTTCGCCTTCTTCTGGCGCCGGTTTTCGATTCCCAACACCGTATCCAACGGCTCCTGGCGAGTATCCACCAAAAAACCCTCGCACTCGAATCGCTCGAAACCGCCGCTCGGATCAACGACCAACGGGTGGATAAACTGCGCGAAAACCTGACTACCGTCACGCGGGAATTGCTCGAGAAAACCCTGCAATTGGCCGATCAGAAGAACAAAGTCGCCGCCATCATCGATGGCATGGGCGAGGGCCTTCTCGGGTGCGATAGCCGTGGATGCATCATTCACGTCAATCAAGCAGCACGAAATCTTCTCGCGCCGCTTCCGGACAATGTCATCGGCGCTTCCATCCTCGATGCATTACCCGACGTAACCAAAACCATCGGTTTTTATGCCACCTCACCGGGAATTCTGGACAAGAAATTCGTGGATATGGCGAAGAACCAGCGGGA
>CAZFOX010001005.1:970-1823 GCA_964520565.1 uncultured bacterium
GCGCATCAGCGTCTCGCCCATCTTCGACGAAGATAAGCAACGCTCCGCCGGATTTGTCCTGATCATTCAGGATCGAACCGAACAGGCCGAACTGGACCGCATGAAATCGGATCTGATTTCCATCGTCTCCCACGAATTGCGCTCTCCCCTCACTTCGATCAAAGGATATGTGGATTTGTTGATCACCGGCGATCTGGGAGCGATCCCCGAAGAGATGAAGGATTACCTGTCGATTGTCTCTTCCAACGCCAACCGCCTGGCGGCGTTGATCGACGATATGCTCGATCTTTCCCGGATCGAAACCGGCAAACTGAATATGTCCTTCGGCAAGGTGGAGATCAAATACCTGTGCGATTTCGTGTTTCTCACTATGAAACCTCAGGTGGAACAGAAAAAACTGCAATTCTCCGTCCAGGTCGAAGAAGGCCTTTCGGTGTCCGGCGATCAGGAACGCCTCCAGCAGGCGCTTACCAATCTGGTTTCCAACGCCATCAAATATACACCCAATGCGGGTTCGGTAACCATTCGCGCCCACCGGAAGAATGGGATGGTGGCCATCGATGTGGAAGACAGCGGTCTGGGTATCAGCCCCGATAACCAGAAAAAACTCTTCCAGAAATTCTTCCGGGTCAAGAACGAGAAAACCCGTAACATCGGAGGAACGGGTCTGGGATTGTGCATCGCGAAATCGATTGTCGAAGCGCATGACGGATGCATCGAACTGGAATCCGAAGAAGGGAAAGGTTCTCGTTTCTCATTGACCCTGCCGGTGTTTAATCCGTAAGGGGGGAAGAAGATAAGGTTCGCGTTTCTCATTGACCCTGCCGATGTTTAATCCGTAAGGGGGAGGAAG
>CAZFOX010001006.1:0-1818 GCA_964520565.1 uncultured bacterium
GCGAATCGGATCATCATTAGATTGCTTCGCTTTGCTCGCAATGACATAGCGATACATTCGAGTCATTGCGCACGAAGTGAAGCAATCTAAAAGTCAGATCGTTGTTTTTTACTCGACACTTTTTACTGGTCACTCTACCAGGTTATGAGAAAATTGTATCGCAAAACTGTTTTTCTGACCATGAAGACAATCGTAAATTCTCTCGCTTCTGTTAACGGGGCCTCAAGAGAAACAGTAACAAATTGGACTCAATTGGTGAGGGATGTATTCAAGATTCTTCAAGCTTTTTCTCTTCCGAGCGGGGGTGCGCTTTCTGATAGACTTCCTGAATACGGCTCAGGGTGACGTGCGTGTATTGTTGGGTGGTGGAAAGACTGCTGTGTCCTAACAATTCCTGGACGAATCGCAAATCCGCGCCATTTTCGAGAAGGTGAGTTGCACAGGAATGACGCAGAGTGTGGGGGGTGGTTTTCCCCAGTCCAAGCGACAGAGCGTAACGCCGTAAGCGCAATTGCACTCCCCGGGGCGTCAACCGTTCCCCAAACCGTCCCAGAAAAAGGGCGGAAGGAGCTTTAGTATGACGGGGACTGCTGGGGCGATTAAGCAGAATCGGGCGCACGGCCAGATATTCCGTCAAGGCGTCGTGCGCTGCCGGGTTCAGGGGCAGCGTTTGCATCTTTCCCCCCTTGGCGCGTATGCGAACCGTGTCCGAAGAAAGATGCAGGTCGTTAACGTTCAGACCCGCCATCGACGATACGCGCATCCCGGTCGCGTATAGGAGTTCCAGCATGGCCCGGTCGCGCTTGATCAAGGGGGCATCCTGGACAAGCGGCGCGCTGGGAGATTCCATCAGTTCACCAGCCCGATCCTGATCCAAGAATACAGGCAGACGCTTGGGTTCTTTCATGAAATGCAGATTTTCCGTGGGATTTTTTTCGATGACGCCTCTACGTTCCAGAAAACCAAAAAAAGACCGCAGGGCCGACAGGCGGCGGTTGATCGACCGGGGGTTATTGCCCCGGTCCGCCAGATAGGTCATGAATCCGCGTAACGCCAGTTTGTCGACGATCTCCAGCGAAAAATCGGATTGTCCGCGTACCGGATATCCCGAATCGCGCAGATATTGCATCAAAAACTCCAGATCGCTCTGGTAGTTTTCCACCGTGTAAGGCGATCGCCCTTCCGTGATGCGAAGATAATCTAAAAATTGATGAATGGCGGTCGATAGCAATGACGTCATCTCGATAGTACTCTCCTGGATAACATAAGCAGTTATGTTATCGGCAGAATTGAATGAATCTATATTATATCTTCTGTTATTTTAGGGAAGTATAAAAATTGAATCTCGCCATCCAGCAAAACCGTTTCCTATCTCCTCCATTTCTATTTATTCTTCAGAAAAGGTATACAGGGAAATTTTGTTACCGGTCCGGTGCGAACGATATCGCCAATGCTTCGTAATCCATTCGAGAGTGCGTATGAATAGGCTGATCCGAAGGTGACATAGCCGTCTGGTCCCGCACTGGCGATCCGCCATTCCGAACAACGGAACGAAATATCCAGAATGGCGTCTTTCTTATAATGAATGGCGCTCCACGCATCCACGTAATCGTAGGTTGTATAGGCCGGATTTTCAAAAAGACGAAGAAAGGGATCGACCGGTATTGCAGACAGATAAGGCATGGGCGTTGTTAAGGGGATCAAACGCCGGTTGACCGGATTTTTATGGGTTCCATCGGGCTCTGTCCAGGATGGATATTTATTACGCATCTTCCATAAAAACCAAACGGAAAAAGTGGCAATAAATCGTTGAATAGT
>CAZFOX010001007.1:0-1067 GCA_964520565.1 uncultured bacterium
CACGCAGATTCTGATTTGCGTAGCGGGCGCCATCATGGTGGTGTTAATTCAAGGCAGCCTCGAACGCGCTTTCGGGCTGGTGGGACTGGGCAGTTTCGTACGCTATCGAACTGCCCTGCGTAATCCGTTCGACCTGTCCATTATTTTCGTGTTAATCGGCCTGGGAATGGCATCGGGACTGGAAAACTACAAGTTGGCGTTCACCGTGACCGGCTTCATGTACATCCTACTTTACGTCATGGCTCTCAATAAAAGCGCCTACCACCATAAATGGCAACTGCGCATCGATAGCAACGATCCTCTTATGGTGGAAACCGTGTTCCGCGAAGTAGCTAAAAAGAACCACTTCATGATCATCAAACTGCGGCGCAGCAAAGAAACCGGACGGTTCCGCTGCATCTTCGTCGCCAAAATTCCCTTCAACACCGACGAAATGACGAAAGAAATCCGCTCGCAATGCGGCGAGGATATTTTGTTCAGCCGCATCGATTGGGAATTGGAGAGAGAATAGAAATCTCGTGCAGGAGCGAAATTTCTCCCTGTAATTTAGGAATGGAGACCTTCCTATTCATCCCTCCATTAATTCCTATTTTTCGAATCCACTCCGTTGCAAAGACTTGAAGAGATCATAAAATCAGATAATGTATACATATTATATATAATATATATAATATGTATGGATATTAATATCTCTCATATCAGAAATAAGAGGTCAAATTGATGAAATTCCAAACCCAGGCCGTTCATCAAGGTGTGGCGATCGACAAAGCCTATAACTCGGTCATCACACCGATCTACCCATCGTCCACATTCGCGTTCGATGCCATCGGAATAAACCGGGGGTATGATTATACTCGCTCGGGGAATCCCACCCGGACAGCGCTGGCGGAAAATATCAAAGCCTTGGAAGGCGGTGCGGAAGCATGGATCGCCTGCACGGGAATGGCGGCGATCTCGACTCTTCTCTTCCTCTTTCAACCGGGCGATCACATCATCACGGGTAAAGATATATATGGTGGAACCTATCGGCTGTTTTCGGATATCTTTAAACGGTTCGGCATTGAGTT
>CAZFOX010001007.1:1077-1816 GCA_964520565.1 uncultured bacterium
TAAATATGCAAAACCGCGCCGAATTGAATCAGGCTGCGCGAAATTCCACCAAAGCGGTCTGGATCGAGACGCCCTCCAACCCGCTTTTGAATCTGGTGGATGTGGAATCGGTTGTCTCGTTTGCACGGGAAAAGAACCTGCTCGCTATAGCCGACAATACGTTTTTAACGCCCTATTTTTTCCGCCCCTTCGAATTCGGCGTCGATATCGTCGTTCATTCGACCACCAAATACATTAATGGACACAGCGATATCGTGGGCGGGGCCATTGTCGCCCGTACCCAAGAACACGCCGAGCGCATCGGATATCTGGTGAATGCATTGGGAACGGCGGCATCGCCATTCGATTCATGGCTGGTATTGCGCGGCGTGAAAACGCTCGCCTATCGGATGGAAGCCCATCAGCGGGGAGCCCAGGCCGTAGCGGCGTATCTGGAAAAACATCCGAAAGTGCGGCGAGTCTACTATCCGGGACTGGAAAGCCATCCTCAACACGCTTTGGCCAAAAAGCAGTTCAAGGGATTTGGAGGAATGGTGACATTCGATCTTGATATTCAACAACTTCCGCCGGAGAAGTTTTTCACCGGATTGCAATTGTTCTCATTCGCGGAATCGTTGGGCGGCGTGGAATCGCTGGCCGAACAGCCCTGGACGATGAGCCATGCTTCCATGCCGGAAGAAGCGCGCCTGAAAGCCGGTTTGTCGCCCGGCACGATCCGGCTCTCCGTGGGCATTGAACA
>CAZFOX010001008.1:0-885 GCA_964520565.1 uncultured bacterium
GCGATAAAACTTTCAGGTGAGTTTCCGTTTCCTGCACCTGGAATTGTGCATATTTGTTCAACATGACATCCAGTTTTCCCGATTCCTCGCCGGTCAAAATCATGCCCTGGGCCATGGGGCTAAACAAGCCGCTGTACACGATGGCTTCCGAGAGCGATCCGCCTTCCTCGAGAACCACCGAGGAAGCGCGCAGCCGCCGGGCGATCCGATCGTTGCCGCAGCTTTGCGCCGATTGAATATACGCATCCCGAACCGGAAATCCCGCCGAATAGAGGCTGGCCAGCGTCTGGACGAAATGCGTTATGGCAAAACCGCGTACGACTTTTCCTAAAAACGGCATGTGCAGCGCGAACCAGTGAAGAATCCCCCGGCTCAGCGGTAACGAGTTTAATAAGCGGATCGCCGTAATCAGAACCAGAATTGCGGCAAAAGCGGCGGCGGCGTTCCAAGCCAGGGATTCAAGGACGTTTTCAACTCCGCCCAAAAAGAAAGCCTGCAACAGAGGGCATATCACCAGGGCGGTGAAAAGAAGAAATCCCGGATAAATCATATCGACGCCGAGACGAATCCATAGATGGCGCATTTCGGATTGAAACCGGGCGAGGGATGAGATGGCCTGGACCGAAAAACCGCCCGATTCCGCCGCGCCGATCACCCGGCATTCGAGCGGGGGGAATACATCGGCATGGCGTTCCATGGCGGACGCCAGCGATCCACCCGATTCGATGTGATCCGCCATATCCAGAATCACACGTTTCATTTTCCGGGAATGCCCCTGCCCGGCGATGCCGCGCAGACTGCGCACGGGAGGGATGCCAGCGTCCAACATGGGTTCCAACTGGTTATATAAAGCGATCCGTTGTTTCCGGGAAATACCGGCAAACG
>CAZFOX010001008.1:895-1811 GCA_964520565.1 uncultured bacterium
CCATTCTGTATTCTCCAAGTTAAGCAGGAGGACGAACCTCCTGGTGAGCCGGCGATCGACGGTAGCAAGGGCTAGCGGCTCGGCGGGAACCTCGCCCTCTGGTGTTATTTGTACTTATTTACCCTAATTTCGAATATCTTTGAATAAAGTGTTTTTATCTTCTTGTTTCATAAAATCCAATCCCCAGGCATGAGATTGAATTCATCCCGGTGGAATATTCCGGCCGATCCTCATATACTACTCTCTTCATATCCTATTTATACAGAGTCCAAAAAGATTATCATGATCAAACGAACCCATTATTGCGGCGATTTACGAAAAGAGCATATCGGCGAAACCGTGACCTTGTGCGGCTGGGTCTGGCACTGGCGCGATCATGGCGGCGTGATCTTCATCGATATCCGCGACCGTTCCGGTCATTGCCAGCTGGTTTTCGACCCGACGGAAAACCAGGATCTTCACGACCGAGCCGATACTCTGCGCAGCGAATATTGTATTGGCGTTACCGGACGGGTGCGCCCTCGTCCCGAAGGTACGGTGAATCACAAAATTCCCACGGGCGAAGTGGAAGTGGACGCGACCGACCTGGTGATTTTCAGCGAGGCGGAAACGCCGCCCTTCCCGGTGGACGATTACGTCGATGTGGGGGAAGACGTGCGGCTTAAGTACCGGTTTATCGACATGCGCCGTCCCCGCTTGCGCGATTCGTTGATTTTCCGCAGCCGCGCCGCCCAGCTGGTGAGGAATTACTTCGCGCAAAACGGATTCATCGAAGTGGAAACCCCGGTGTTAAGCAAATCCACGCCGGAAGGAGCGCGGGACTTTCTGGTTCCCAGCCGTATCTCTCCCGGCGATTTCTTCGCCTTGCCCCAGTCTCCGCAATTGTACAAACAGCTCTGCATGATCGGCGGATTGG
>CAZFOX010001009.1:0-1789 GCA_964520565.1 uncultured bacterium
AGAAGCGGGCGGCTCTCATCAGCCATGCGGTGACGAAGGGGCTTGACCCGAATGCAAAGATGAAAGATTCGGGGATTGAGTGGTTAGGAATGGTGCCTGAGAAGTGGGAGGTTCTGTATCTTGGAAGACTATCGCAATTAGTGGTTCCAATGAGAGATAAACCACCCGAATTTGATGGAGATATTCCATGGATACGAATTGAAGATTTTGATGGAAAATATATCTCAGATTCAAAAACAAGTCAAAGAGTAAGTCTAGAAACAGTAAAAAAAATGAATTTGAAGATATTCCCTGTTGGTACTGTATTATGTTCATGTAGTTGCAGGATGGGATCAACTGCTATCGTTGTTAACCCATTAATCTCAAATCAAACATTTATTGGAATTATCCCAAAAAATGATTTAAATTATACTTTTTTATATTATTTGATGAGTGCAAGTAGCCAAGAACTTCAAGCAATAGGAAAAGGAGCTATCCAACAATACCTTTCAAGAGAAGAATTTAGTCATTTGAAAATAGCATCCCCTCCCCTCCCCGAACAACACGCCATCGCCGCCTTCCTCGATCGCGAGACCGCACGCATTGATGGTATTATTGAAAAAATAAATGGTTCTATAGAAAAACTTAATGAATACCGCTCTGCTCTCATTTCCGCAGCCGTAACAGGAAAAATAGATGTACGGCAGGAGATTCATGCATGAAACGTAATATGGATTTGGTACGTGCAATTCTCTTCAAATTGGAAGAAAATCCGCACGGATTTAATAATAAACCAATAGAGATTGAGGGGTATTCAAGAGAAGAAATTGGATACCATTCTGCCCTGATGCATAATGCGGGGTTAATCCAGGGAATAGATATGAGCCACCTCCAAAGTGGGAGTCCGGATTATTTACCTCATTGTCTCACGTGGCAGGGGCATGAGTTCCTCGATGCCTGTAGACACGAGAGCATCTGGGTAAAAGCAAAAGAAAAAATCAGAACAATTGGAGAAGATGTACCTCTTGATGTTTTTAAAGCGGTGCTAATTGATATCATGACAAAACAATTAATCGGGACGTGAACGCCATGCCAGCAGACCACCGGGAGATCGCATTTGAATCCGCAATCGAGCACTGCCTTGTCACACAGGGGGGTTACACCAAAGGATCTCCTGAAACATTCGACCAGGAACGCTGCATTGACCCGGAAACCGTGCTCTCGTTCATCAGAAAGACGCAACCAAAGGAATGGGAGTATCTTATAACCATCCTGAAGGATCAGGCCGGGGAAACGCTCTTGAATGATCTCTGGAAAGCCCTTGACTCAATCCACGAAGGAAGCCTCTCGGTACTTCGCCATGGATTCAAGTGTTACGGGAAACTCTTCAAGGTCGCCTTCTTCAGACCGGCCAGCGGGCTGAACCCCGAGACATTACAGCGTTACCACGACAATATCCTTACCGTAACCCGGCAGCTGAAATATTCATCGAAACACAACAACACGCTCGATGTCGTCCTGGGCCTGAACGGAATTCCGGTCGTCACACTTGAACTTAAGAACCCGATGACCGGCCAGAACTGGAAACATGCCAAATACCAGTACCAGAACGATCGGGGCCCAAACGACCTCATCTTTCAGTTCAGAAAACGGACTCTCGTCCATTTTGCCGTCGATACAGACTGTGCCTACATGACCACCCGCCTGAGCGGGAAGAGCACGCATTTCCTCCCATTTAATCGAGGCAACAATGGTGGTGCCGGGAATCCGGAAACCCCGGGGAATTACAAGACTGCCTACCTCTGGGAAG
>CAZFOX010001010.1:0-1781 GCA_964520565.1 uncultured bacterium
GCTGACGTGGTTTATGTACCCATGCATTGCGTGCTTCGTGTAGGGAACCAGACCCAGGTTTATGTGGTGAAGGATGGCATTGTGCAGGCTCGGCCGGTGCGCATCGGGAAAGACAACAATAACATGGTGCATATCATCAGTGGGTTGGAGCCCGGCGAAAAAATACTCCACCAGCCGCCCCTCCAGGACGCGGCCGCCCCGCCCCCGTCCTTCACCGACAACCCGTCTGATGAGCCGCAAAAGGAAGAATCCGCGAACCACCGTGGAGAAAGCGGGGATCGCAGCGGACACGATGACCGCGGAGCACGTGGCGTACGCGGAGGTTCCCAATAATGGA
This sequence comes from uncultured bacterium, assembly GCA_964520565.1. Lineage (GTDB taxonomy): Bacteria > Hinthialibacterota > Hinthialibacteria > Hinthialibacterales > Hinthialibacteraceae > CAZFOX01. Next base: position 338 of record CAZFOX010001010.1, read on the forward strand.
TTCCGCGCCGCTGGCCAACACGAATTCCACCACGCAGAAGCCCCCGCTGGTGGCCGAGTTCCAGGAGGTGGCCAAATTCTATCAGATGGGTACCGAACAGGTGCATGCGCTGGCCGGCGTATCCGTGGCCTTTGAACGCGGCAGTTTTTGGGCCGTCATGGGCCCCAGTGGTTCCGGTAAAAGCACGATGCTCAATTTGCTGGGCTGCCTCGATCGTCCCTCCTCCGGCCGCTATATCCTCGAAGGCGGTGATGTGGGCGAACTGAATGATGATCGCCTGAGCGAGTTTCGCCTGCGCCACCTGGGTTTCATCTTTCAGAGTTTCAATCTGATCGGAGACCTGACGGTGTATCAGAACGTCGAGTTACCCTTGCGTTATCGGGGACTGCCCCCCGGCGAGCGCCGCAAGCGGGTTCTGGAAGCGTTGGAAAAAGTGGAGATGCCGCACCGACAGAATCATTACCCCTCCCAACTCTCCGGCGGCCAACAGCAACGGGTAGCCGTGGCGCGGGCGGTGGCGGGCGATCCCTCGATCCTGCTCGCCGACGAACCGACGGGAAACCTCGATTCCCGCAACGGCGAGGCGGTTATGGAACTCCTGCGCGGTCTCCATGGCGACGGTGCGACGATCTGTATCGTGACCCACGATCCCCGCTACGCCCTTCACGCGGAGCGCACCATCCAGATGTTCGACGGTAAAATCATCGACGAACAACGTGCCCGCGCCGCTTAGAGAATTTGGAGGTACTGCATGCCGATCGGTATTACCCTCCGTTTTTTCGAATGGCTTTGGCCAGTTCGGCGCGCGTCAGGCCTGTCGCCAGCAAGGCTTTCATCAGCAAGTCTAGAGAAACGCTTGGATCGCAGCCTTCCGCTTTGGCAATGCGGGATTGACTGGAACCGATCCGTTTGGCGAGAAGGCTCTGGCTGATTCCCTGCGCGATTCGCCGCTCTTTGAGCGCGTTGCTCAACGATAGTTTCAAATCCAGATAGGTGCTTTCTTCCGGCGTCAATCCCAGAAACTGGTCTGCCGATCCCACGCACCAACCGGCTGCTTCTAACTTTTTTTTCCTTTTGGTATCCATAATCGTCTCAATCCAAATTTCCTTGGCATATTTCATCGTAATTCCGTAAACGTCTCTTGCAATTTTCGATGATACCTTTTGGAGTTTTATTGGTTTTCTTCTCAAATACGTCGGCCATTCGTTTCGCTTTTCCCCATCCCCAGGAGTAAGAGCAGCAGCGCTGCCGGGCAGGCCGCCGCTGCGACAATTCCCCATTTCATGCTGGAGTATTGCGCCACCAGTCCGATGAGCCAGGGCGCGGCCGTGCATCCCACATTCCCCGACGCGGCCATCAGGGCGAACATGGATGCGCCTCCATTGGGGTAACGATCCGCCGCCAGCGCGAGACTGGACGGCCACAGGCAGGCGACGCTGAAACC
>CAZFOX010001011.1:0-1780 GCA_964520565.1 uncultured bacterium
CGCCAGCCGGACATCCTCGCCGATAAAAAAAGTATGGGTGACGATATCGCTGGGTGAATAATCTTCACGAAATGCGCGGGCGCGAAGGGGAGTAGTTTTCTCGAGAACGATCGGCTCCTGATATACCGGGCTGGTTGAAAGAGGAGACGAACCATCCAGTGTATAATGAATAACGGCCTCTCCGTCTGGATGGGTCAATACAACCGTTACCGGATTCGCATACACGCCTCCCTGCAAAGAGTAAACCGGCTCGGGAACTCGTCCGGCTGTGCCCCCCGAGGCGTTGATTTTCCCCGGCGTCGGTTGGAGATAAAACCAACGCTCCGCATCGTTGGGATCGCGCCCGAACGACACATCCCGCTCCTGGGCGGGATAGGTAATCGTATCGACAAGGGCCAAATCGGAAGACCGGTATAGTCCCAAAAATTCACCATCGGCGTCGAGCCGGAAATTGGCGTGATATTCGCCGGGATTATAATAATCGTACCCCGTGGCCAGCACCAGAAAAAAGCCGTTGACCGGTAATTCGAAACGCGGAAAATTCCATTTCCGGGGGTTTTGAGGATCGTCGGTCAGGCAATAATCCACCAGATTGACAACCGAGGGTCCGGGATTGTATATCTCCACCCACTCCAGTGATGTTCCGGCATCGTCTTTCTCGCTGGTCGCCGCCAATATTTCATTGATCCGGATTTCCGCCCTTGACGACGGTATGAATCCATAGAATAGAAGCAATCCCCAACTCACAAGCAGTACGAAATACGGCGTCCGGTCGATCGTCATACCGATAATTCCCACCTCCTGTCGTTCATTTTTTCTCTTTACCGTTGCGACCAGTCTTTACATTCCGCAGACGATTCGCGATCAATCCGGTAGGAGAGAGGCGCGATGTTTACTTCCTCACTTATACTATAAGGTTCGTCTCCAAAGTTAACCGTGATAACGATCCCGTTGGCGAAGCGGGTCTGTTGAACATCACGATCCGGCGTTAAAAAACGATGGCTGGTCATCTCTGAATAACCCACTTCCCGAACCGTTGGACAGGTGTTTTTATAACTCTGTACGAATCGTTCCTTATTCTTTTGCCAGACGTCTTTATTGAACATAAACATGGGCGGCGTCCCGTAAAGAAGATTGAACAAATCGCGTTTATCCCACAGCGAAGGTAGTTTGTTGTTGTAATCGCCCCAATACCACTGGGCGACCACGCAATCGTGATACACCAGTTCCCAGAGGGGAAGACGGTATTGATGCCCCAGCTGAAATTTGGCCACCCGTTCGGGGACTTCATCCCAAATGCGTTGCATATCCCGGCCGGCATCGGGGACGCGATAAGGTCCCAGGCTGAGCATGCCTTCGAAATAATGCACGAAAGGAACCGCCGCCTCGTGTCCCGTTTCCGAACCGCATACCAGTTTCATCTCTTCGGACACGATTCGAAGTAGTTCCATTTTCCAATAACGGCTTTCACGCCGGGTCATGGGATGATCGGGATGGTAACACTCTCGCCAGGGCGATGCAGTGGTTGTATCGATGAAACGGCAAATGTAAGGTCTTGTTTTCAAGTCTTCCGCGATTCGCTCGCGCGCGTAGGCGGGGGCCTGCTTGTCGCACAACACGCCGCAGGGATACCATTCGCCGTTTTTCCCCTCGATTTCCCAGCCTCTGCGCCAGTCGCCGTTTTCATCGAGCATCAGGTCTTTAGGCCAGCCTGCCGTCGTCCAATCCGAATGAATCCAGCTGAGATATTGGAAATTGCCGGGATCCATCACATCCTGAT
>CAZFOX010001012.1:0-735 GCA_964520565.1 uncultured bacterium
GACAGCTGGACGCCGATGACCGTGCATCCGCCGTACCGCGTTCTTCCCCAGAAGGCGGCATTTCGATTACTCTTGAAACCGGTCGCCCTCGATCCCGCCGCGCCAACCTGGGAAAAGAAAACAGTCGCTCTGGAATAATCCGCATACACTGAATACAAAATCGGGCGCTGGATTTCCCCAATGGGGAGAGAAAGCGCCCGAGTTCTGCCCGGCGAACCACAATATTTTATATTACCCATATTACATAGTAAGTTCCCTCTCCCTCCGGGAGAGGGCCAATGTCATTAAGTTAAGGGTATTATACCTAAATATCCCAGGAGGAGGGCGAGGCTCCCGCCGAGCCGCTGGCCCTTGCTGCCATCGATCACCGGCTCACCAGGAGGTTCGCCCTCCCGCTTAACTTAATGACATGGAGCTTCGCCCTCTCAGGATATATCGAGAAAACCTGTTAACTAAATGACATTGGGGAGAGGGCCAGGGTGAGGGGTGGCAATGTTCCCTCGCCCCCTGTATAAAGCAAAACTCTGTAATCAAATTCGTATTACTCTAGATATTTCAAGGTATTTGTTCCATATATATATCGTTCGGAATTTTCCATCCCAACCACCCGGTGAGGTGAATCATGAACCGCGTTTCTTGCTCGATTCTATTCTTGCTCATTTCTGCTTCGATTGGCTATGCTCAGGGTTCCTCCATCCGCGTCGATTTTCCCCGTGCGACGAATAACAACGTGAT
>CAZFOX010001012.1:745-1779 GCA_964520565.1 uncultured bacterium
AGAGATAGTTGTGCTCATTTAAAGCATTCAAACCGCATATTTCGGTTATAGAAAAGAGGGAAAGAAAATGACTCCAGAACACAAAAAGATGATAGTAATTTCTCTTGGGATCGGTGTGATTGTTATCGGTGTGATTGGTTTGTTTATTTCTCTTTCAATCGATACCACCGTCAGTTCTGGCCCTTATAGTACAGAACGTGTTCACAATATTGGATTAATGAACGAAAAACAAAATTTATTACTCGTATTTGGAGTTATGGCAATCATTGGTGCATTATTTACAGTAGCTGGATTCCTTCCGCCGTTTAGTCAACTAAAAAATACTCAAAATACAATTGTCGATGATTTCGAAGAAAGATGGAATACGTTGGTGAAATATGATGAAAGAGCGCATGCGGCTCTTACGCAAATTGAACCATTTGGCTTATCAGCCATCGAAGAACTGAAAAGAGCGTTTCGTGTAATAAACGATCCATCTCAATTACCCAAAATTGTCGATCAAATCATTCAAGAGAAAAAAAATAGAATAATAGCGCGAGTTAATGAGGAATTAATGGATATCACGGTTCCGATACCGAAACTGCCGCCTGAGGCAAAGGGAGTGGAGATGGTACTGATTCCCGCCGGGACGTTTACGATGGGCAGCCCGGATACGGAGAAGTATCGGAAATCGGATGAGGGCCCGCAACATGAAGTGACGCTTACCAAGGATTTTTATCTGGGGAAGTACGAAGTGACGCAGGCACAGTGGCAGGCGGTGATGGGGAGCCAACCTTCCTATTTTGCCGGTAAACCGAATAATCCAGTAGAGCGAGTCAGCTGGTACGATGCGGTGAAGTTCTGTAATGCCTTGAGCAAGCAAAGCGGACTAACGCCGGTGTATGATGAATCGAGTTGGAAAGCGGATTGGAATGCAGACGGATTCCGCCTGCCGACGGAGGCGGAGTGGGAATATGCTTGCCGGGCGGGGACGCAGACGCGGTTTTATTGGGGAGACGATCCGGATTATACGCAAATCAAAGATTACTGTTGGT
>CAZFOX010001013.1:0-1773 GCA_964520565.1 uncultured bacterium
GGAGAAAAAAACGTACAGGCGGTTCCAACCAATCCGGCTTTCAGAAAAGCCCTGCGCGTTGCATTACCCATATAATTCTCCCTTACGAACGAAACCGTCCAACGCCCCAAACGGTTCGGATATTACAGAACATTGATCAATCAATAATCCTCGCTCCCCATGATATGGAACCATCATATCGAAATATATGGGAGAAGCAAATCCTTTATTCCATTTTGCATGAACAATTACACGGGGACACCGAATCCAGGGTCGTGGCGATTTCGGCGTAAACACGGGCTGTATCGGCCAGCGAGCGGACGGACAGATACTCGTTGCTGCTATGAATCCCATCGCCTTCAACGCCGTATCCGATCGTAGGACATTGGGCCTGCCTGACAAAGAAATGCAAATCGGTAAATGCGCCGAATATACACAGTTTGCCGGATTTTCCCATCACGTTCTCAACGGCTTTTTGGGATGCAATGCAGATGGGCGCGTTCGAATCCGTTATGGCGGCATCGAAATCCATCAGTACCCGGTATTTCGTTTTCAATGTCCTGTCTTCTTGCATGGCGGTATGGAGAATGTCCCGGAATTCCCGTTTGATCTGTTGGATGCTTTCTTCCGGGATCAGCCGCCGGTCGATCGTAAAATGAAAATCGCCCGGTATGGTATTGACTTTGGTTCCCCCGCCGGATACGCCGCCCAGAGTCATCGAAGGCCGGCATGCGGATGGCCGATCCATGGTATGCCGGGTTTCTCGTTGCTGGCATTGTTGGTGGTAGTCCAGAAAACGCCGGGCCAATGCGATGCCTTTCTCGAAAGCATTCACACCCGCGTTCGGATTCGATCCATGGGCGGCGATTCCTTTGACGAGAATATCCAGCCATAAAACGCCGCGATGCCCGCGCATGATTGAATCGCCTGCTCCCCCTTCGCAAATCACGGCGGCGTCGGGATGGATCAGGCGTTTTTCTATCAGGTATCCAACGCCACATTGCCCTCCGATTTCTTCATCGCAGGTGAAGGATAACTCCACATTCCAGGACGGTTGGATTCCACCACTTCGCAAGGCTTTGATTGCATAAATACAGGCTGTGATACAGCCCTTCATGTCGGAAGTTCCGCGTCCGTAAAGCCGTCCTCTCGCCAGCCGGGGTGAAAATGGATCGGTTTTCCAATGATCCTCGGTGGGAACGACATCGAAATGACTGTTGAAATGAAGAGTTTTTTTCGCGCCGGTATTCCAGCGGGCGATGACATTGTATCGCGGATAATCCCAACATTCGGGTGGAGTATAACGCTGTTGATACTCGCCGGGCACGCGAATGACCTGGACGGCTAAACCCAACGAATGCAATTCACGGCTCAGAAAATCGGCCAGTGGCTTGTACTCGCGCCCGGGGGGATTCTCCGTCGGAAATTCGCAGAGCTTCTTCGTGAATTGAACCATTTCGTCAGAGTGGGTTTCCAGATAATCGCGAAGGATTTCATGGGCTTGTTCGTTTGACGCATTCGTTTGTTTCTTCATTAGGGACCAATCCACTCCTCTTTGTTTCGGGGAGGCAACAACCACCGCCGTGGATACAAAACCAGCAATAAAATCACGAAGGTCAGCATGGAACCGCCGAGGGAAATCGCATAATAAAAGGGGCGGGGAAGATAATGGAACGCGATCTGGTGTTCTCCCGCCGTCACGGGAATCGCCATAAAAGTATGATTGGCTCGAAATACCGGTACGGATTCTTCATTCACCTTGGCGATCCAGTTGGGAGAGTAATTCTCCGTCAG
>CAZFOX010001014.1:0-1773 GCA_964520565.1 uncultured bacterium
TATCGATTTAAAAACCGAATGCAGCTGCCCGGACTGGTCGAATCCCTGCAAACACATCGCAGCGGTCTTTTATTTGTTGGGAGAAGAATTCGACCGCGATCCGTTCTTACTCTTTCAGTTGCGCGGCATTACCCGCGATGAGTTTCTCGCCCGCCTGCTCCCGGTTGCGGAAACGAGTATCGATTCCAGCGACACCGCTGAAGCGGCGGTAATCCCGCCCGCGCCTCTGCCCGGCGAGGAAACCCTCTTTTGGCGAGGCGGCGAATGGGACGAAAGTTGTCTCGGCGATGCAGGCATTCCACCCGTGACGGCTTCCCTTCTTCGCCGGTTGGGGAATTTTCCCTTCTGGCGGGGGAAAGAACCCATTCTCGCGGCATTGGAAGAGCAATACCGCCGTGCCTCCCAGCAGGGATTAAATGCCTTCCTGGGCGAACCGCTCGATTCATAACACAAATCCTCTGTCCGGGCAGGCCTCGTACCTGCCCGAAATCGCTTCGATATGTTTCTCCATCTATACCATCCCCCCTGCTTTCATTTACAATACCACCCGAAACTATTTCGGAGAGGAGTGAACCCATGTTAAACGAAACGATCTCGCGCCGCACCGCGATGGCCTCCCTGGCGGGAACGGCCATGACGGCAGCTCTGACCGGCGTTGCATCCAGCGCCGTCGCCCAGGAGGCTCCCTTGAAAGGACGCATCAAACAATCGGTGTCGCGCTGGTGTTACGACGGCGTCGTGAAAGACTACGACGAATTCGCCAAACAATGTGCCGCGATGGGGCTGAAAGGTATCGATCTGGTCGATCCCAAAGATTGGGATACGCTGAAAAAACACGGCCTGGTCGCCACCATGGTTCCCGGCGCGGGCTCGATCGGCGACGGTTTAAACGACAAGAAAAACCACGAACGTTGCATGGAACAATTCAAAAAGAACATCCCTGCAGCGGCGCAGGCCGGATGGCCCAACGTCATTACCTTCTCCGGCAACCGCCGGGGAAAAGGCGATGAAGAATCCTGGGAAGCCTGTGCGGAAATTCTGAAAGAAGCCGTGAAAATCGCCGAGGATCAGAAGGTGACCATCTGCATGGAACTGCTCAACAGCAAGGTCGATCATAAAGATTACCAATGCGATCATACCCTGTGGGGTGTGGAACTGTGCAAACGGGTTAATTCGCCCCGTTTCAAACTGCTGTACGACATCTACCACATGCAGATCATGGAAGGCGACATCATCCGCACCATTCGTGAAAACATCGCCCATATCGGCCATTTTCACACCGGCGGAAATCCGGGACGCAAGGATATCAATGAAACCCAGGAACTTTGGTATCCACCCATCATGAAAGCCATCGCCGAATTGCAGGATCAGGGGAAATACGACGGATACGTCGCCCACGAATTCGTTCCGATAAACGGCATGCAGTCGCTGAAAGACGCCGTGCTGTTGTGCGATGTATAGACGTATTTCTTTATGAAAAAGGGCGAGGACTGCATCATCGTTTACAAAAAGGGCGAAAGATAACAGGATCGATATCTTTCGCCCTTTTTCCTTCAAAAAAAATTTCACTTTGAGGTATTTTTAGAAAAATGGATATTGGATATTTCCAAATCATCAATAACGCCCATGACATATTTTTCTATGTCAGGAATAGGAGTTATTTTCATATTGTCCCATGAAGTTAATCTATGATGGGAAATCATTAATTTATCACCCTTATATGACGCCCCGGCAAAAAGTCTGGGGGAAAAAGCGGTTTTTTAAAAGAATTGT
>CAZFOX010001015.1:0-1772 GCA_964520565.1 uncultured bacterium
TTCCTGGCCCGGCAATATTCGCGAACTCGAAAATATCCTGGAACGGGCGTATATTTTGGAAACGACTTCCATTCTGCTGCCGGAACGTTTTCCCCCGGAAATCTTGAAGCACAGTTTCTCGCTCAAACCGATTAAACCGAATCCCAACTTGCCTTTGTCGGAAGTCCGCCGTGCGGCAGTGGATCGCGTGGAACAGGAATATTTACGGGAACTGCTGACAATAAACCGCGGTCGTATCGCTCTCACGGCGCAAGCCGCCGGGATATCCGTTCGTCAACTCCACAAACTGATGGCACGTTATCAAATTCGTAAAGAGCATTTTAAGTAACAATTTGAAAATAAGTGAACTAATAGTTCCGATTTTCTATTAATCGGAATCTAAAGTTCCGATATATTGAATTCATTTTTTCGTTAAACTTCCAGAGAATTATATATTTATTTTACCCCTAATTTCATTAGCTGTAATTTAATTTCCAACCTATTCTTAATCCCAATTTTGGAACAACTTCTCTTAGCAAAAATGAGAAAAATTATCAAATTAATCATGGATTCAGAAAAAAAAGGAACTTATAATTCCGATTTATTGGATTCGGATGGAATAGATTTTTCTTAAGTGACTGAAAATCAATTGATTACAAATTCGGCAAAGGAATTGCATTATATAGTAATAACATTATAATTTTTAAAGTAAGTTGAGGTTTTGGCGAAACCTGTGAGGATGGAAAATGGAGTATAGATGAGCAAAAACCTCAATAGGACACAGGTTACGATTTCCGGGGTTGTCACCGCAGCGGAATGGGATGAAGCGGAGCGGATTCAAGAAGTAAGCGTTTCCGCTACGGATGAGCAGGAATATTTGGTTGAACCGGATAAAATAGGAAAAGAATTGTTTCGGTGTGTTCATTCTCAAGTCAAAGTAACCGGATGGGTAACCTCGAGCGACTGTGGAAAGAAAAGAATTCGAGTTACTCGGTATCAACTCATTCGTGAATATGATCAAGAAAGAGGGAATATCTGCCAAAAAGATTTATCTTATTCTCGTTAAGAAAGGGGGGAACGTATATCGAAAAAAAGAAAGGGAACATTCAAAGGAACCGTATAATAAATAAACGTGACCAATAATCATAAACTCAAAAAATAAATAGAAAGAAAGGAAGAAGTAGGTTTATTATGAAAGACATCGCGCTTATGGCTCAGGAAGAAGAGCCTCCGAGTTCATCTCTTCCTAATTCGTTGGCCGTATTATCTCCCCCGATTTCTTTGGAAAGCAATGTAATCACGATCCCAGAATTATCATCTCCGCATCGCACACCGCCTACTCATAAATCGAGCGGTCATTCCCAAACCCTGTTGAAGCCGATTCGACGCGCCGCCGGGATGCGTTGCAGCGTTCGTTCGCGTCTGTTTCGCAAACGCTTTTTTCCCGAAGCCGTTGATGCGGATTGGAATGATTGGCAATGGCAGTTGCGGAATCGAGTGCGGGATCTTAACCGCCTGTCTCAAGACGAACGCAGCGCCATCGAACAACATCAAGGTTCGCTGCCGCTCGCGATCAATCCGTATTATGCCTCTTTACTCGATGAAAATGATCCACAGCAACCGCTGCGCCGAACCGTGGTTCCGGTGCAGAATGAGTATGTTTCAGCTCCCGGAGAAGCCGACGATCCTTTGGGGGAAGATCATGATACCAAAGTGCCGGGGTTGGTGCACCGCTACCCGGATCGAGTTCTGTTCCTGGTCACAGGTTTTTGTTCTACTTATTGCCGATATTG
>CAZFOX010001016.1:0-1768 GCA_964520565.1 uncultured bacterium
ACTAGCGAGGTCTACGACCTCAAACCGACTAGCCGCAGCAGGAGGATTATGGTAAAAGAAAGGAGTTAAAAGGAGTTCAAACCGAAGCGAGAAGAGATACATGGCGAGCATCGACGAATTGATCCGAGAGCATGTGACGTTGGAAGTGGAATGCATGGATCGCCTGTACTTGAACGGTTACGTGCCGAAGCTTCAAACCGGCGGACAATTGGTGACCTTCTTGATGGAGCACTTGCAGCAACCGATTCCATCGCCGGCGTTGTTGGGACAACTGACGGATCGATTTGTGAAGAACGTGAAACAGTACGTCGCGGAGAAGAAAATTCCGTTCGTCAAGTTTGCTCATGGCGAGCGAAAAGACGATATCGCCAATGAGCTGCGCCGGAAAAGCGAAGTGACAGACGACGTGGTCTTCGTGGGAGTGGCGCAGGAGAAAGCGCTGGCGTTTTCCGGGAAGAAAAAAGAGAAGAAAGGCTATGTGGGTTTTGAGTATAGCCGGGGAAAATCCGTTTATGTAAATCAATATTATTTTTACCTGAACGATGAAGAGTTTGGTCCGGCGTTCATCAAGGTGTGCAGTTACGCGCCGTGGGGAATCAAAATATGCCTGAACGGTCATGAGTGGGCCAAACGTCAATTGGAGAAGCGCGAGATTGCCTATGAAGCGTTGGACAATGGTTTTTTGACCTGCGAAAAGCCGTCGGTATTGCAAGCGATCTGCGATTCCTTGGGGTCTGAGGCGATAGAGAGATTTTTTCGCAAATGGGTGAATCGCTTGCCTATGCCGCTGGGACCGACGAATCGAAAGGCGGGGTATGACTGGCAGTTGTCCATCTGGCAGATGGAAGTGAGCCTGACCCAGGTGTTCGATCGGCCGGTTCACGGGCGGGAATTTTTCGAAGAAGTGATCCGCGACAACCTGGATTTGGGAAGGCCGGATCGCGTCCAACTGATCTTCGAACGACACATTACGAAGAAAACGCCAGGCCGATTCCGCACGCGCGTCATCCAGAACGGCGTGCATCCCAGTTTGCACATCGAGTACAAGAAATTCGATTTGAAACAGTATTTCAAGGAAGGCCGCGCCTTGCGCACCGAAGGCACATTTAAAAATCCCCAGGATTTCGGCGTCAAGAAGGGGTTGACGAATCTGCCGTACCTGCAAGAGATCGGTCGAAGCATCAATCGGCGTCTGCTGGACGTCCAACGAGTCAGCCACAATTGCGGATTATCGAGAGAAAGTATAGACCGCGTGGTTCGCCCTACCCTCACGGAAGAGGGGCAACGAGCGCCGGGGCTTCGATTCGGAGACCCTCGGGTGATGGCTTTATTTCTGGCGCTCAGCTTGTTTCTCCACGTGGTCAATGGATTTCGCAACCGGGATATCCGCAGCGCGATGGCTGATTTGCTCGGAATCGATCTTTCCAAGTATTCGACGGGAAAGATGACGTACGATCTGCGTCGTTTAAAACTCAAAGGGATCATCTTTCGCGCCGAGAAAAGCAACCGGTATTTTCTCACTCCCTACGGATGGAAAGTCGCCCGATTATTTTCCCGGTTAGAGGCGCATGTATTTCGACCGGCTTTGACGGCATTTGGCCAACACGAAGCGGCGCTTCCTCCGAAACTGTGCGAAGCGCTGCGAAAAGTGGATGAGCAGCTGGATGCACTTATTTATCAGGCGCAACTGGATTGCAAAGCTGCATAATTTTTGACTTACATAATTTGATCCATTTCTAAAGAAATGGCCTTATATAGACGGCTAGAT
>CAZFOX010001017.1:0-1768 GCA_964520565.1 uncultured bacterium
TTCTGTCCGTAACGATCGTTCCATCCTATACGGGAACTGTCTATGGCGTGGTAATCGATTCTCCCATTGCAAATGCCGATAATTATGCCGTAATCGACAATCACTTTTATAGTGCAAATAGCATTGTCGTTGGCGATTATTTTGTCGAGATACTGTGGGAAGAGATATCCAATAGTGGCTCGGGCGCCTTTCCACCTTTCGGTGATTCCGCTACCTTGGGAAACTCTTCTTTTGTTACGATGGACGAAGGCGCGCAGCAATTCCCCGATGTGGCGTATAACTCCAAAGACAATAACTATCTGGTGGTGTGGGAACATGCCGTGTTCGACGATCTGTATGAAATACGAGGGGCGATCGTATCGGGAGCCGGAGTAACCGGCAACAATTCCGTACTCTTGTTAAGCGATGAGTATTCGCTGGAAGCGCCGGAGATCGTTTATAACGGTAAAGCCAACGAATACCTGCTCGTCGCCCGCCGCAACCACGATAACATGGTTCTTGGGCAGCGTATTTCCGCCGAGGGGCAACCGGTGGGCGATCCGGTGGAAATCGGGATCAGCAACGGCCCCACCTTCTTCGATCCGGCCGCCCGCGCGCGCGTGGTTTCCGTTGCGTATAACTCGACGGAAGATCGTTATATCGTCGCGTTTGGCGAACCGATGTCCGTTCAGATTATCATGCCCGATCTCTCCATCGATCTGCAAAGCGCGCAACTGGGCGAAGGTTCGAATCCATCCATTGCGTATTCCAGCAAGAGCAACGTGTATTTGATGGCCTATGAAGACCGGGAAATTCGCAGCACCGGTCCGGAAAACCTGAGCGCGCTTGTAATTGACAATATCGCGGAAGCCATGACCGATATCATCCGCATACGCGATCAGGAATTTGCAGAAGAATCGCCTCGGGTTGCGTATAACTCGGACGACGATCAGTTCCTCATTGTTTGGGACGAGCGGATCGGTTTCTCGGAAGGTCTCGATCCCCAAACTTTAACGGACACCATCGGGCAAATCGTCTCGGCCGATGGAACCCCAGTCGGTCAGCCCATAAAAATCGAAGCGGGAACCGCGTATACCCTGCGTCAGGATGTGGATTACAATCCAACCTCGCAGGTCTATCTGGTGGTGTGGAAAGGCGATGACAGCGGCGATTTCGCCTTTGCCGACATTTTGGGCCAGTTTATCAATCGCGATGGTTCGTTGAATGGGGAACCGTTCGTTATTTTCGACAACGGCGACGACAATACCGACATGGGAGACTCGGAACAATATTACGATGAATCCAAACTCCCGGCTATCACCGCGAACACACGTACCGGCGAGTTTCTGGTTGTGTGGGAAGAGGGTGGAACGTACCGGTCTCCCGACTTGCGGGATATCATGAGCCGCAGCGTTTCGCTGCCTTCAACTCCAGTCGCCGATTGGGCACTTTTTGAATAATCGGGATAGGCTTTTCGGTAATCCGTGGAAAGCCGAGTAGGAGGTCGATAGTAGAAGAATCCATCGGGAGGGCGGGATCATTCCCGCCCTCCCGGCTTTTTCAGTCTTGGGTGTTTCACGAGACGATCTAGAATCCATTCTCTCCTCCGCCGAACCGCAAAAGATTCAATCATCCAGTATATCGATGGTAATTTTATGATATGGTGATCTGGATGTTTACCCATTCTTTTTCAGAAAGATATCGAGCGACTATGAACAGGCTATGGAAGAAACAAAACGAATGCTGGGACTGGGGCGCTTGCGAGTGAGAGGGCTGGGGAGAGTGCGCC
>CAZFOX010001018.1:0-1767 GCA_964520565.1 uncultured bacterium
ACCGCCTAAACTCCGTTATAAGATTGTTTTCGTTGGATTCTTTTGATCTTTCATCATTGACCTCACACAAACATCGTCTCTCCCAATTCCCATCTTACCACCCGAATCGCAGAAGTCAAGAGATTTTTACAAATTCTGGCCAATGATTTCGGCAATTCGGTTGTTCAATTCGCGGGCCAATTTGAAAAACTGCTTTTCAACTTCCTTGCCTTGATACGGATTCCACGTCAACAGATAACCCTCCTTGATCTTTTCTACATTCATCACAATGCCTTTCATATTATCCTCCTATTGAATTTCCTCCCACGCCGCCAGAAATTCGTCCAACGAATGCGCCAGGATATACACCCCGCCGTTCGCTTTAATCATCGCCTCAAACGCCTTCTGGTCATCCGTCTGCCGACAGCCCTCCCGCTTCGTTTCAATCTCCAACCGCCGGCCATCGGGCATCAAGCCGGTGATATCCGCCGCGCCGGGGATGCCGAAACGCACGAAATATTTCTTGCCCTTGTGTTCGCCGCTCATGCCGCCGGTATTCTGCCGCCACGCCGCGATCCGGTGCAGCTTGAGCCATTGCAGAATCGCCTTCTTGACGTAGTTCTCCAACGGAGCGGACTTCTTTATCCTGCGCGGTTTGCGTGTGACATGATTAGACATACTCACGCCGCCACTTTCCGAATCGCCATGCCCACCAACTGCCACAGCGTCGGCTTCGGCGGCGGGTCCATTTGGTCCAACACGCGCTGCGTCACGGCCACGGGGCAGTCGTAGTCGTGCGGATGCGTCAGCAAGTCCGCCCCGCACAGGCGGCACTTCTCGTGTCTCACTTTCGCTCGAATAAATCCACTGATGAGGCGCGACATCTGCACCGCCTCTGAGTAGTCCAGTTCGATGAGGATCTTGAGATGGCTCATTTATTCCTCCTCGCTTGTTTCCGCAATTCCTGCATCGTCTCGCTGAAATACTTCTCGTCTTTTGCGTTTAGCTTGCAACGGTACGACTCAATGGCGAACGCGAAAAGAATATACAAGACACTGGCAACGCCCAAGGTCAGCAGGATCACTTCGAGCGTGGACATATTATCCCTCCATGTTGAAGTCCTTTTTCGCCTGCGCCACGCGCTCGCGGGCGGCAATCACTTCGGGGTCTTCGGGTTCGTTGTGTTCCGGCGGCGGATCGGCATCGGGGTTCTCCGGCTTCGGTTCTTCCTTGGGCTTGTTGGTCGAACCGGCGGGACGGCCCCGGCGCTTGGGCGCACCGGCAGACGGAGCGGACGGCGGCGGAATGATTTCTCCCGTCGTGCCGTCGATGACTTCAAACTGGTCATTCGCCAGGGTGATCGCCCCGTTCTCGTCCTCGATCAGCTTTTCCTCCGCAGACTGCGGGATCAACTTGGCGAGGCGATGAATCATGGTCTTCTTCGCCATCTCCTCCTCGTCCGTGTCCCACGGAGAAGACGCTCCCTTCATGCGTTCCTTGGCGCGGTCCCGAATCGCCAGCACTTCATCCCACCGCATGTAATCGAATTTCGTGGAACCGTCCTTCATCTTCGCCACGCCGTAGACCAGCACGGGTGCGCCCGGATCGCCCAATAGGTACGGTTTGTGGACGATCTTCTCGTCCGTGCCGAGTAACACTTCGTAGGTGTCCTGCTCATGCACCACGCGGCAGTCCACCACGGAGACGTAGCCCGCGTTCATCATGCGCTTGATCCGCCCGATGTACCCCGGCCACAACTGGCATTCCATCTGCCGCGTCTTGTTGTTC
>CAZFOX010001019.1:0-1766 GCA_964520565.1 uncultured bacterium
CCTTTTTTTTTGAACAGGAATAGAAGAGAAATATAATAGCCGCCACAATTGTCAGCGCAGCCGCCACGGAACCTAGCGCCTGAAACCACTGCAACCGGGTAAATATCCGTACTGGTTCGCCATCATGAATTGAGAAGGCGGAAACCGCCGTGGCAAGAAAAAGGCAGACCAAATAAACCCCCGCCAGAATGCACAGAAGGCTTTCGAGCAACCCGGAAGACCGGAAAGAATGGTTCTTTTCCATCATGCAGGAAACGATATCCCGTTATAGAGAAGATTTTAATTCGAGTTCGTTCGCAAATTTATTTTGTTTCCGTAAATCCTGTATCTTCTTTTCCACAACGCTGGCATCCTGGTTGGTCGATTTCAACAGTTCGGCCAATTCTTCGAGAGAGGGGATATACTCGGGCGACAGGCTCAAGGCACGCTCGACAGCCGAACGGGCCAGATCGAAATGACCAAAAATCCGGTAAATATAAGCCTGGTTCAACAAAGTATCGACGTGGTTGGGATCGGTTTTTAAGGTTTGATCGATCACATCCATCGCATCCTTGAATCGCTGTTGAACCATCAGGGCGAGTTGATAGGTGTGAAGCATGAGCGGCTGGTTGGGAAACTTTTCTGCATTTTTTTGCGCCAATAAAGTAGCGTAATCCACCTCGACCCGGTAATTCAACATAAGGCGGATCAGAGCATCGAGGCTCCCCGTATCGACGGTGTCGTTCTTCTCTTTGACGATATTCCAATCCAAATGGGTGAGAATATCCTTGACCTGCCCGTCATGCCCTTCCTGAGAAAGCGCGTAGAGATAGTTATGCAGGTTTTCCAGATTGTATGGCGAGTAGGCATGTTCTTTCTGCCAGAAACGAATCGGATGACGGTATTCGGCATTGCGCAGGAAAGAGAGAACCGAAAAAAGAACCAGGCCGGAGAACAGGAAGGCTGGAAGTAATTGTTTTCCCCGGAAACGCGAACTTTTCCAGGCGGTAAAGAACAGAGATTCGGCCATGAGAACCAGCCCCACCAGGGGCAGATAGATTCGCCGCTCGGCGATCAAATCCCACAGGGGGAGAATCGAGGAAGTGGGCGATAACGCCACCAGAAACCATAACCATCCAAACGCGATTTCAGGCTTTTTTCGAAAACAGAGAACGGTTCCGACCAGAATAATACCCAGCAACGATAGAGAGATCAGCAACCGGGGATCGAGCCAGGATGTGGTAAGAGGAAAGGGAGGGCGGAACAAGAGATTGACCGGAAAAAGAAGACGGGGGATGTAATAAAACACAAGAATGCAGATTTGGGTATACAGGTTGACGAGTGGAGGCCGGGCCTGCAAGTCTTCAATCAACAAATACCCCCCCATGACGCTTTTCCGGTACATCAAATACGCGCCGATAGCCAGCAGAACGGGGACGATACAGAGTACGATTCGTAATAGGAATATACCGATTGGCAATCGCCGCCATGATCCGATCAATAGCAGCCAGAAAACCACCGGCAGGGTGACGGCGATTTCTTTGCAGCTGAAACCGAGAGCCATGAAAAATCCGACTAGAAAAAGAGTCAGAATAGCGGCGATCCCTGTTTGAATCGCGCCTCCACCTCTTTTCGAGAAATACGAAATCACGATCAGAGGAATCCAAATGCCCAACAGATAAAAGATCGTTGCCATGACATCCGACCGGGCGACGATATACGTAACCGGTTGGGTGTTGATCGGGTGAAGCGCGAAGAGAGCGGCGGCGGCAAGCCCGTAATATTTC
>CAZFOX010001020.1:0-1762 GCA_964520565.1 uncultured bacterium
CATGGTTATCATGCTGGCTGTAACGGTAGTCCGTTCCGTGGCCGCTCTGGCGGCGGAATTACCCAACGTCCTGATGATCGTCGCCGACGATCACGCCCCCTATGTCTGCGGCGCGTACGGCAACAAACAGGCGCGCACACCCAACCTCGACCGCCTGGCGCGGACGGGTGTTACCTTCACCCATGCGTTCGTCAACTGCCCCTTGTGCACGGCCACCCGGCAATCCCTGCTGACCGGACGCCTGCCGCATTCCATCGGCGTAACTCAACTTCAGACGCCACTGCCCGACGAAACGGTCACCCTCGCCGAGGTATTCAAAGAAAATGGCTATGATACGGCGGCTTTCGGCAAGATGCATTTCAATAGCGCCCGCAAACACGGTTTCGACATCCATCTCGATCTTGCCGATCACAACCGGTATCGAAAAGAAAATCCCGCCCGTCCCGTTCCTGCCGGTATCGGCGTGCTTCCGCCCTGGAAACCCTTCCGGGACCCGGCCAGCATTTGGCTGAACGGGATGTATGCCCCCTACGGCGCATACGACAACGATATGCCGGGAACCTGGTTCGCCCGTCAGGGACAACAATACCTGCGCGATCACGCGCAATCGAAAAAACCGTTTTTCCTGGTCGTCAGTTTTTACGAACCCCATTCCCCCTTTCATTTCCCGGTCGAATATAGGCAATCCTTCGATCCCCAAGATTTCGGCGTCCCGGCGGTGCATCCCCAGGACGATTGGCAGATTCCCGAAATTTTCCGCCATCTCACCCCCGAACAGAAACGCCGCATCGCCGCCGCTTATTACACATCGACGATGTATATGGATTGCAACGCCGGCCGGGTTCTCGACACGCTGGACGAAACTGGCCTGAGCGGCAATACGATGGTGGTCTATCTGGGCGATCATGGCTACAGCCTCGGACAACACGGCCGTTTCGAAAAACACACCCAGTTCGAGGAATCGGTACACGCGGCGCTGTTGATGCGCCTGCCGGACTCCGAACGCGCCGATGTGGATGTCGATGCGCTGGTGGAATTCATCGATATCTTTCCCACCGTCACCGATTTTTGCGGGATAGACAATCCCCCCGATATCGAAGGCCGTAGCCTTCTTCCTCTCCTGAAAGGCGAAACCGCGGAGGGAAGGGAATTCGTTTTCAGCGAGTATTACGACAACGAAGAGGCGATGGTGCGCAACCGGCACTACAAATTTATCTACTCGACCGGCAAACGCGAACGTCAGGATGGTTACAAAACCGGCCTTCCCCTGCCGGGACGGACTCGGATTTTATACGACGAACTTCTCGATCCCCACGAATTGACCAACCTGGCCGGCGATCCGGTATTCCGTCAACTCATTCCCGATTTCGAACGGGAAATGCTTCGCCGCTTCGAAACCACCCACCCCGCCGCCAAGGACATCCCGCCGGGATTGGACTTGGAAGACCGACTGGATTATTACCTCACCTGGCGGGAAGAAAAATAGAAAGAATATGAACCGAATGGAGGATTGGTCATAGCGAAGCGTGTCCAATCAAAACCACCCTTTTGTCTTGTCATTGCGAACGCAGTGAAGCAATCTCCCCGCTGTATCTCAATAAATAGAAGGGCAACCCCTTGCGGTTGCCCCTTGTTAAAACCAATTCTCACCACGGCCGCCTGGAGCGCGGACGTCCTCGCCCGCAGGCTGGCAAACATCCGTAATCAACCTTAAAATATCGTCCCCCCTGGCCCCAGCCACGCAATAACCCCTTTGCTGGTC
>CAZFOX010001021.1:0-1760 GCA_964520565.1 uncultured bacterium
TACCGATCGAATCGCAATACCGCGGCGAGCACGATCCTCTGGTGATCGCGGGCGGCCCCTGCGCCTACAATCCCATGCCCATGGCCGATTTCATCGATGCCTTCGCGATTGGAGAAGGCGAAGAACTGGTTCTCGAACTTTGTGAGACCGTCGTTCGCCTGCGCCGTGAAGGCGCCAATCGAAAAACTCTCCTGGAAGCATTGGGGCGACTCCCCGGCCTGTTCGTGCCTTCCTGTTATCAGAATCAAACAAATCGCTTGGGAGAACGCTTTCCCTCCTCTCCAATGACGTCCGGCATTCCAGAAGTGGTAGAAAAACGAATCGTCTCCGATTTTGAAAATTCCTATTACCCCACAAGCCAAATCGTTCCCAATACCCAGGTTGTACATCATCGGCTGGCTCTGGAAGTCATGCGGGGATGCCCGGGAGGTTGCCGGTTCTGTCAGGCCGGTTACACCGATCGCCCGGTACGCGAACGATCGCCCGGGCGGTTGATGAAAGATGCCGAACGGGGACTCCAACAAACTGGATACGGCGAAATTGGATTATTATCGCTCTCCACCGCCGATTACACGCCGCTTCCCGGACTATGCCAGGGATTGATCGAGCGTTATTACCCCCAGCGGGTCGCTCTTTCACTCCCTTCCCTGCGGATTGACCGTTTTCCCGCCCGCGTCAGCGAGGAGATCGGCAAAGTGCGTGGAACCGGCCTGACCTTCGCTCCCGAAGCGGGAACCGAACGTCTCCGCTGGGCTATCAACAAGCTGATTTACGACACGGAGATTTACGCCACTGTCCGCGAAGCCGTCACAACCGGCCAGGACACAGTGAAGTTTTACTTTATGATCGGGCTTCCCACCGAAACCGATGAAGATTTACAAGGCATAGTGGATATGGTACGGAAGATCAAAGCGATACTTCGCGAAGAAGGGAAAAAAAGAGCGACAGTACACGTTGGACTTTCTCCTTTCGTGCCCAAGCCCCATACCGCCTATCAATGGTACGGACAAATTTCTCTGGAAGAAATGCAACGCCGTATCCATTTTGTTGCTTCTCAGTTAAAACAACCGGGAATCAAAGTCAATTGGCACGATCCCCTTAAAAGCCTCGTGGAGGGAGCGTTAGCTCGGGCGGATGCCCGTATTGGAGCCGTCATCCGACGTGTATACGAGATGGGTGGACGATTCGACGAATGGGGCGAATACTTTTCTTTTAACCGTTGGGAAGAAGCATTCGCCACCGAGGGACTCTCGTTAACCGGTTACGCCGCCCGCACCTATGAAGAAACCGACCTTTTGCCCTGGGATGTCATATCGGTCCGTATCCAAAAACGTTATTTATGGCGGGAATGGGAAAAAACGTTTCGCAACCGGGAAAGCCGACATTGCGGAAATGAGTTATGCCGCGTATGCCGCGTTTGCAATGGAGAAGATATTCGGACAATTCACGCAACAGAAGAAATATCTCATCCATCGCAATATAACATGGAACACGAAATCGCCAGCGATATCACTAAAGCGGTTCCAGACGTTATCTCTTCCGAAACAAAAACGTATCGATACATCATTCGTTATACAAAAACCGGCCGCATGATTTACGCCTCCCACCATGATCTCATGTTGCTCTTCGAATCCATTCTGCGGCGCGCCGGGATTCCCCTGGCCTTTTCGGAAGGCTTCCATCCCCATCCCAAAATCATTTTCGCATCACCATTGCCCGTTGGTGTGGAAAGTTTGGCAGAGTATCTGGAAATGACTACG
>CAZFOX010001022.1:0-1755 GCA_964520565.1 uncultured bacterium
GGCGCGCCCAACAAAAATAAATCGGAAGAAAGGAGGAATCGAATGGAATGAATCAGAAAAGAAAACAGTGAAAATGGCCTTCATGATTGGCTCCAATAAATGGCCATCAAAAAAAATAACTCGTTCTCACCTCGGTTGAATCCTCGTCAACTCCTTCAGCTATTTTAAATCCCCCGTTTCTGTTCTCCATTATTTCAATACCATTAGTCATTGGTTCACACATCCAAGGTAAAATAACACTGAGATTAAATTAAAGTAGCCTCTTGCCCAAATCCAATAAAAAAAATGAAATATTTCCCGACCGATTAGATAAAGTATGGATAGCCATGCATGGCATCATACGATGGAGGCAATAACCATGATGAAAAGAAATTATTGGGTTTTTATTGTTGGTTTTCTGTTATTGGCAATGGCAGGCATCCCGGCGGTGGCACAGGATATCCCCGGCGATCAATCCGTGATGAGCGAAGTGATGGTTTACAATCTTCAGGTAGAGGTCGATCCACCTAATCCGAATGCAAATCGGGAAGTGGCTTTCTATGTATCGGGTGAATTCCCTTCAACGGGATATACGATATTGGAAAAAAGCCTGTCGATTTCCAAATCGCTCCCCGAACAGTACGGCATTCATCTGACCGTGCAAAAACCCACGGACGCGCAATTGATGGTGATAACCCCGTTCCGCGAGATGGTCGGCAAGGCGTTTCTCTCCGGGGGCATTCATCCCGTTCGAGTGTTTGTGAATGGGAAAAACATGTATGAAACGAATATTCCCGCCGGAGAAGAATATTTGGAGCCGATTCTGACCTTCGAGCGGTCAGGCGGATTCGCGGGATGGTACTCGAAATTCGACCTGTTCCAGGATGGCCTGGTGGTGTTTGAGTCCCAACCCGCACAGGAAACGCCTTGGGGAAATCCGGTCGTTCACTATGATGTTTTCAACAAAGTGCTGGATCTGCTTCATCAAATCGATTTCCACACGCTCCCCGCCGAATTTCTGCCCGATCGTCCCATTGCGGATGGGTACGATTTTACGATTCATTACGATTCCACCCAGGTTCGTATCGCTCAG
Source organism: uncultured bacterium (assembly GCA_964520565.1). GTDB lineage: Bacteria > Hinthialibacterota > Hinthialibacteria > Hinthialibacterales > Hinthialibacteraceae > CAZFOX01. Next base: position 1,073 of record CAZFOX010001022.1, read on the forward strand.
GGCGCGGATTTACCGCCTTCCCTGCAATCGCTTTTGGATATTCTGGAAGGGATTATGAATCGCCAGTACCTCTACGAATTGCCCGATTCAACTCCTCAGAATATCTTTAACCTGCGGCTCGAATATGTGCCCGATTTTCCGGTAGGCGGCGAAGCCTTGACGCTTTTTGTCTCCGGGGAATTCCCCTCTCCGGGATACGCTTTCACTCGAAAAGATATAAACGTCCTTGAATCGTTCCCCGAACAGATTTCGCTGGTGCTGGAAGTCAGTGAACCGTCTGAACCTCAACCGGCCGTGATGGTTCCATTCCGGGAGGAACTGGGGATTGTCCGATTGAGCGATGGAGTCCATCCGGTTTATGGAACGCTCAACGGCCAGAAAGTGGATCTGGGAACGATCACGGTCGGTTACGTCATGAATTATTTCCCGGAGGGAACCTGGCTGGGCTTCATCCGCAGCGGCGGGATCGCGGGTGAAAGTACTCTGATGATGCTTCATGATAACCGGGTTGTGAGATTTCGTCCCCATCACCCCGTTGGCAGCATGGAATACGATGGATTTGTTACGGAGAGTCTCTACAAGGATTTACGGGTAGCGGTCGACGAAACCGATTTCTCTACTCTCGAATCGGCCTATGCTATCGATCCTCCGATCGCGGATGGTTTCACGTATCTGCTGTATTT
>CAZFOX010001023.1:0-1748 GCA_964520565.1 uncultured bacterium
TCTTGGAATCAAAGGGATTGTGCCCGCCATATTGCTTTCATCGGTCATCACGTTGGTCAGTGCATGGAGCTTCGCACAAAAAGTAAAACTCCCCAAAGTCAATATTTCAGCAAAAACAACGTGGCATGAAGGGAAAACCATGATAAAACTCCATGGGTATTCTTATTGAGAGTTGTTTACATCCGCCTGTCTCTGTTCATGAATGACTGGATCGGGCCGTTCGCAATAAACAGCCCGGTTATTGCAGGGAAGAAAAAACCAACTGAATCCAGCAGAGGGTATTTGTATAATGATCAAACGTTACTTATTGACCGTATATGTGGGACTCTTGTGTGTAACCGCGACATGTTTAGGAAATACCGTTGAGAATAAAATTGAGAATAGAAATGACAATCCGATCGCTCAATACGATCCAGCTAAGCCCCAAAGAGCGTTTACGCATTCGCATAACAAAATCCGGTATTGGATTTTCTTGCCCCCCAAATATGGGATCGAAGAGCGGGAATGGCCATTGGTGATGTTTTTACATGGAGCGGGAGAGCGAGGGAAAAGTTTGGAGAGCCTACGGCAGAACGTTCAGATCAACTTCTTGCAGCCTACACAATCGGTGGACGAACTGAACGAAATCCCGTTTGTTGTTGTCGCACCGCAATGTCCGGCCAAGCAGTATTGGATTCCTTCGCAGATTCGTGGTGTCCTCGATGAAGTTCTCCGATATTGTTCGATCGATATGAAACGGATCTACTTGACAGGCCACAGCATGGGGGCATTCGGGACGTGGAAATTCGCCAGTACTTATCCCGATCTTTTCGCTGCTATTGTTCCCGTGAGTGGCGGGGGACAGACTGCGGTGGTAAAGAATCTGATCGACATTCCTACCTGGGCCTTTCATGGAGAAAAGGATACGGTGGTTCCTCCACGGCGAAGCACGAGTCTGGTCAACGTATTGAAAATTGTGGGCGGCGATGCCAAAGTCACCTTGCTGCCCAAACTGGGACATTCTATCTGCAGAGAGACTTATAGCCGGCCGGAATTATGGCATTGGCTTCTATCCAAGGAAAAAAGCTCGGATATGCGCATGTCCTACGCGGGTACTGCTGAATAATACCCATTCATGCCGGTTTGGATGTTATTTCGAGAGAACGAAAATTCTCACTCATCCCAATGGACTCGAAGGGCAGCCGTGTAGGGAAATTCCTGCAGGTCTCGTAGCCGTACTTTGATATAACCTTCCGGGATAACGACCTTGTTCATGTCGATTTCATTATAGACGATCGCGTCGAATGAAACCTGGCTGAGGAATTCGCTCAACCAGATGGAGGAGAGTTTGTAGATAAAAAGCCCCCGGACTACAAGATTTCGTCCAAAAATTTCCGGCTCCCTCGAGAGATCACGTCCCATCATAATCTGGTAAGTCCCATCGAATAACTTCTGCAATTCGGGTTCCAGTTGGGCACGCTGGATGCGGGGACGATCCCACATCAGGGAGCGGAGGAAAGTTTCTTGAGCGTCACGTCCTTGAGGGCCAGCCATCCACCCACCACGCAAAAACGAAAATCGGCGCCGCGGTTTTGGCGGTTCACCAGACGGGCGTCGTTGAGTTCGATTTGATAGGTCACCCACTTTCCGGTTTTTCCACAGGAGATATGCCGAGCGTCTTTATAAGCGCCGTTGAGAGTGGCTTGTTTGTCGTGAGAGTCGTACTGGAGGCAATGCCAGTTATTTCCGTCGTCCCATGCCGTATATTC
>CAZFOX010001024.1:0-1104 GCA_964520565.1 uncultured bacterium
GGGGAGAGAACCATCTGGATGGCGATTATTATAAAACCCACTGGGATAAAACCGGCGTCTTGGAAGCGGATTGTTTATTATGTCATATGCCGGAGTATCGATTCGCCGTTCGAAATCAACAATTGAAAGCCACCAACTTCCGATGGGCTCCCACAGCGGCTGCGGGATTTGCCCAGGTTCAAGGCTCTATCGCCAATGGGGAATCCGTACAACTGACCTACGATCCGGCCTTGTTCAATCCAGACGGTACCCTATCTCCGCACATCGTTCGAGAACCCCGTAATGAAACATGCTTGCAATGCCACGCTCAGCCGGGTTGGAAAAAACGAGGAGCGAATTTTCGGGAACGAACCGACGTTCATCTGCGTGCCGGTCTGCGTTGTGTGGATTGCCACCCGGCGGGACGTTCGGCGTCCGATCCTCGCATTCATGGGTATGAAGAACACCAGATTGGAAAAGGAGACGATCCCGGCGGCCAGGTTCGTAACGACCTGGATGACACTTTGGTCGCCTGCCTCGATTGTCACGATACCGGAAAATTAGGCGCTCCCAAGGCCGTACACAAAGGTCTTCCGCCTCTCCATCTCGAAAGAATATCCTGCCAGGCGTGTCATATCCCCGAACGCCTTGTGAAGCCCATCCAATTGCAGGCCAGCGATGTGATAAATCCCGCGCCCAAGATCAATACACCGGGTAAACGGTTGTGGACGTTTTACGGACCCGACGGCGCGTTCCGAAACCATTACGGCTATTTGGAAATGATGGGGTATGACGACAAACCCACAGAATCGTTCCGTCCTGCGTTGGCGCTTTATAAAGGAAAAATATACCCCGTCAATCGCATTCACAGTGCCTGGCCGGGGATCGAAACCGAGGGAGTGGATGCGTTGATGCAACCGCGGATGAGCGATATTTATAAAATGTGGGCCGACCATCAAGCCAATCCAGCCAATTATCCCTCTCTCGCCAAAATCGCCGATGACAACCGCGACGGCATTCCCGAAATCAACCGTCCCGAAGAAATCGATGCACTGATTGAATCGGTTACCCAAATGCTGCAAAAGATGAATTACCCAATGGATTCAAAACACGTCGTTTGGGTCA
>CAZFOX010001024.1:1114-1744 GCA_964520565.1 uncultured bacterium
AATGGAACCGAGTATCGCGTGATGGCGAAAGAGGACTGGGAAGCCTCTCCCTTCGCCAACGTCCATAAATACAACCACGATATCTATCCGGCAAAAGCGGCGCTGGGTGCGAATGGATGCCAGGATTGCCATCATCCCAATTCGCCATTTTTCTTCGCTCGGGTCAATCAATACCATTTTGATGAAAATGCCCAGCCTATCCAAATCCCTCAGTATAAATTGATGGGGTATCAAGGACGACCTCGCCATTATGAAGGTGTCGTGGGATGGGTAGCGGCTTTCTTCCGGTGGCTGACCGTGTTGGTAATGGCCGGTTTAATCACCCATATTTTACTGGATTTTATGGCTAGGTGCAGAACTGGGGATATCTCATTGAATGGCTCTGTGGAAAACAAAGAACTGGTTCAGCGATTCAACAATCATTTTTTGACACAACATTTCTTATTGATGATAAGTGTCATAGTTCTTTTCATTTCAGCTATTTTCCTATGGGGACTTCGGTTTCCCGGCGCCCAATGGGCTACGGTTCTGTCCGCCTCGCTGGGGGGCGTGGAATTTTGGCGGATCATTCATCGATGGGGAGGCGTGTTGCTGTTATTCACATGTGCCTACCATTTCATCTATTGCATT
>CAZFOX010001025.1:0-1740 GCA_964520565.1 uncultured bacterium
GTTTATTGTCCGGGGTGAGTTATTTGGTGCGTACGATGGAGGCACTTTTGACGAAACTCTGGATATCCCGCATGAAACGATTCGCGAAGAGATGCAGAAACTGATCGAGAGAATGGAAAAACGAACGGAGAAGGATCTCAACGACGAAGTGTATTACCCGTTCGCGTTGGATTTATGTCCGTCCTGCCGCGAACGGATTTACCGCATTCTGGAGCGTACCGATTCAATGGAAAAGTAATAGTAACCGGTTACCTTTCAAAATTTTCCAATCGGCGGCGTTCCATGGTGGCGATGGCGGAATGCATGCGTCTTTCGATTTCTTGTGCACCGCTGCTGGCCGAGGTTGCCATCCCACCGCGTTGGCTGCGCAATTCCACCGCAGAGATATCGATGTTGTCAAATAATGTGGTCACTCCCCGGTCGATTTCAATCGCCTGAATGGGCAGATCGCATTCGTCAGGCCGGATCAGTTCACCGCCGTAGCAACGTAAAGCCGCCTTTAATAATTCCATGGCACTCTTTTGATTGTCCGGATCGTCGATTTTCGATACGGTAAACAATTCCTTGCAGGCGTCTTCGATAGCCGGGGGTACTTGAAGACGTTTGAGATTACTGAGATTGAAATACCCCTGGCGCATACACCATTCCAGCATTTCCTTACGCATGCCGATGCGGGAACTCCAGGGAAATTCCTCCAGTACATTCCGCATGGTCTTGCTGTCTCCGGAGTCATGCAGGTAACGGTACAGGCGCAATACTTCTTTATAAAAGATATCTTCGCAGTTCAATACATGGCTGTGACCGGTATAGGGATGAAACACCGGGAAAGACTTGAGGATTTCATCGTATTTTGCACCGAAGGTTCGTCCGCAGATCACGCAGCGGTGATGCTTCACTTGGGATTTGACATAATCGGAATAAGCCATGATCGAGCACCTTTACGATCGGAACGTCTCTAATGTCTTATCATGTGTTAAATAAATTTCCGTATTGATAAATTATATTCCAATTATATCAAAAATTTACAGAGTATGCCAGGGGAAATTTCCCGATGGGAAGATTTTTTTTCGGAGGAGAAGCGATGCAGAAAGAGAAAGGGACGATGGATTGGATGATCTCCTTCGTCCCTTTCATGATAATCCGGTAAAAGTGTCTTGAAGACGAAACTCACACTTTTTATTTTGTACCAGTCACTTGTATCTATCCACAAAGTCTTATGGATCGAATTTCCGTTGATGACTTTTTGCCGTTTCGTCTTTCATAGATGCGATCGGTTCGATGACTGCTTAAAATTCCTGGAATTCATTTTCACTCTTGGCCGAATTTCGGTCAGGTACGTACGTTTTTATCGGATCCACATAGCGAGGAATCAAGCGATTCCGTGAAATGGGTTCGGCGTGTGAGGAAGAATCCACCACGTTCTTTAACAGGCGGCGATTGGTTCGAATCTCTTCCCGGCGGATATTGTTTTCCTCCAGAGATTCATCCCAGGAAGCGGTGGAACTCATATCGATCTTGAAACGCGTAACCAGTTTCTGAAGGATTTGAGCTTGCGAATCCAGTTCTTCGCTGGCGGTGGCTGTTTCTTCGGAGGATGTGGAGTTTTGTTGGGTGACCTGGTCGAGCGAGACAATCGCCTGACGGATTTGATTGGCGCCAGAGGTTTGTTCCTGGCAGGTCATGTTGATCTCTTCCATGAGTTTGGCCGTCCGTTGAATGTCGGGAACGATATGTTGGATC
>CAZFOX010001026.1:0-1728 GCA_964520565.1 uncultured bacterium
TGAATATTTACGTTATCTTTCGATACGACTTTATACAATCCTATCCCGAATTGCAACTCCTTATTATTGATTTCTTTGTATCCATCCGGATTGAATCGATTATACCTTTGAAATCCCGTTTCACAGCTCCGATCTGTATAAAGCCGATTCCCTCCGGAGTTCAATTCGACCGCGAATCTTCCCCCATGCAATAACTATGATAAGGTTATCAGAACGAGTTATTATTTAAACCTGACTTCCGTTCAATGAGGATACAATCATGAACCACTGTCTTTCACGGAGAGTGTTTTTAGATTCGATTTTAGCGGTTGGAATCGGGAGTGCGATTCATCCTGTATTAACCCGGGCCGCATCGCCCGGAAAACGCAATATCAAACTGGGATTCGATAATTTCTCAATCCGGGATTTGGGGTGGAAAGCGCCGCAGATTCTCGATTACGCCGCTACGCTGAAAGTGGATGTGGTTTTCTTTTCCGATCTCGATGTCTACGAAAGCCTGGATGACGATTACCTGGTGAAAATTAAGCAACAGGCAGACCGGCTGGGTCTCGAACTGCATGCCGGAACCGGCGGCGTCTGTCCGTCCTCTCCCCGATTCAACGCCAAGCATGGAACCGCCGAAGAACACCTGGCGAAAACTATCCATACCGCTCAAATCCTGGGCTCTCCGGTAGCGCGATGTTATCTGGGCAGTATGGAAGACCGGAAAGGAGAGGGCGGGATATACCGGCATATCGAGGAACTGGTGAAAGTCTGCAAGTCGGTACGGTCGCGCGCGATGGACGCTGGCGTCAAGATCGCCATTGAGAATCATGCGGGCGACATGCAGGGCTGGGAACTGGCCATGCTCATCGAAGAAGCGGGCAAGGATTACGTCGGTGCGACCATGGACTGCGGCAACGCCATGTGGGCCCTGGAAGAAGCGATGGTCAATCTCGAACATCTCGGCCCTTATGCGGTCAGCACCGGGATGCGCGATAACGCCATGTGGGATTCGGAAAATGGAGCCATGACAGCCTGGACCAATATCGGCGACGGTCAGATCGACTGGAATGCCTATCTCGACCGCTATCAACAGTTATGCCCCAATACGCCCTTTAATTTAGAAATTATTTCTGGGGCGATTCGGGAATTTCCCTATTTTCAACCCGAATTTTGGGAGAGTTTTCCCAAGGCCCGGGCTTCCGAATTCGCCCGTTTCGTCGCGATGGCCAAAAAAGGCAAACCGTTCGAGCATCCGGCCGACCGGCCCACGGGCGAGCGATCCAAAGAACTCACCCAGGCGCAACAAAAATACGATCTCGAAAAAAGCCTGCAATACTGTAAGGAAAAATTAGGACTGGGACTGAAATAAATCCTTCACACCGCAATGTAAGTAAAAAAGCCTGGCAAAACCGATATATCGGCGCCAGGCTTTTTCCATTCACTTCATGCCGGAATGGTTCCAAAACGCCGTTCCCGGCGATGGTACGCTTCCACGGCTATTCGAAGGTCGTTCTCTCCGAAATCCGGCCACATTGCTGGAGTGAAGTAGAGTTCTGCATAGGCGCTTTCCCAAAGAAGGTAATCGCTCAGGCGCTGTTCTCCGCCCGTACGGATCAACAGGTCGACATCGGGAGATTGCGAGTCGAGACGATTGGCTTTCCCCAGAAGACTGCTGAATTCTTCCCGCGTCAACGTATCCCGGCGATGAGAAAGTGCGATGGCGCGCAGAATCGAATCCCGGGA
>CAZFOX010001027.1:0-1725 GCA_964520565.1 uncultured bacterium
TGGCTTCGCCGTTAACTAACTTCACGGGAACGGGATTGGCGGCGTTGACGTTCTTGAATGTAAACGCCTGGGCAATCACATTATCGCCGGGAAGCAGCGTTTCCACACCTTGATACGTATAGATGCCTTCAAACAATCCACCGAGTACATTTCCACTGGGGGGAGTAACGGTATAGGTCAACGACTGGGAACCCGAAACGCCGCTGAGCGACCAGGACATCTGGCCCGCCACGCCGGTGGTCAACGTCCCTCCCGACGCCTTGGCGTTGCTGACCGTCCAGCCTTTGGGAGGATTCTCGATCACCGACATATCCTGCTGGAAACTGGCGCTGGAGGGGCGGGAAATCGTGACGGTGTAGGTCTTGCCGGGTTCCAGAAGCGTACTGGAGATTCGGCGGGTGATGAAATACTCTGTTGTTTCAGAAAAAGTTGTAATCGCCAGACCGCGGTCGTTTGTTATGCATAGCCAGTCGATGGATGCACTGTCCTCTCGATTGGCCAGATAAAGGTAATGGTCACCCGCCTCCAAAGTAAAGGCGCGTGGGTCTTCTCGGGGAGCGTCGCTGCTGACCCATTCGTTGGCGTACGTTTTCCGCGAACTGATCGTCCAATAACTGGTTCCATCGCCCGCGGGATAATCGTCGATGTTGAAATGGAATGAATCGCTGTTTCCGTCCTCCGAACGAACTCGCCCGAAAAGATAATACGTTCCCGTCTGTTGAATATGGATCGGAATCTCCATCAACCCTTGGGCGGATCCCGAAAGACCGATGACAGAAACTCCGCCCAATGCTTTGAGGTCGAGCATCAGGCCGAAATCGGTCTCCGCCCGCAGCCATTGCCCCCATTCCGCTTCAATAATCGTTGGGAATACGGGATCGATTTCGATGGGTTTCGCGGGAGGAGAAAAGACGGGCGCTTTGGGAAGCAGGGTTTCTCCTCCGATATAACTGTCGCGGTGAACGCCGTCGTTGAACGTACCGCGCCACGCGGCAGAATCGCGCTGGCCGAGCACCGCGTCGTAGGTCAATGTCGCTTCACCGGAAAGATCGGTTATTTGCCATCCGATGGTGCCATCGGGATTCAATACCGCCGTCCCCGCCGACGCCTTGACATTCGAGGCTCGGGCTCCCAGAGGAAGCACTTCGCGGACGGTCATCGTCACACCCGCCGTTCGCGCTTTGGCGGTAATCTTGATGCCGGTCAGCGTAGCACCCTTGGTTAAGATATCGACCGGGATATCGCGACTGACAAATAACGGTAACTCTTCGATTTGCACATCCGAGAATTCAAAAAAACCAATATTGTTGTTATTTTCCGCCGTAGTCGCCAGTCCGGCCAATACTTCTTCTTCAAAGGCCGCCGCCTCGCTTTGGAACCAGACCCATGCGCCTGCCGTAGTCATCCGGTACATATGCACGCTATTGCCGATTCGTTCCAGGCGAATCGGGCCGCTGTTGTCGTTTGTGAATCCGCCCGGGGCCGCATCGGGATCGCCATCACGGATCGATCCTCCGCCCTTCAAAGTGCGAAATGTCGGGAAAACCGATCCCAGGCTGGAATTGCTATCCGCCGCTACCGAACTGGTCATCAACAAGGAAATATGGATCGAATCCGGATCGAGCGACTGCCGAACCATCAGTCCCCCTCGTCCTATGTCGTCAATCGGATAGGGATTCCCTTCAATGGCGAAACTGCCGGATATCTTTTTGTAAGTGAAATGAA
>CAZFOX010001028.1:0-1722 GCA_964520565.1 uncultured bacterium
AGACCAAGGAAGGCTATGACGAAACCGGCCGTTTCGTTCCCTACTGGAACCGCGCCGAGAGTGGCAGGCCACCATTTGGCGGGGAAGAGGCCGCCGGTTTCGCCGGGAAGGTCTTCGGTGGTTTTCTCATTCCGGTTTTTGAAACCGAAGAGGCGAAGATATTTTTCGAGAATTTCGGCCTGACCGCGATAATCGTTCGGGCCGGAGCCCAGGCGCTGAGCTATCTTGACCATGCCGATGTTGCTGGAGTAAACCAGGATGTCATGGACTGTCAGATTTTCGAAACTGTGAATATCGTCGCGAATCGTGTGTCCGTGAAAGAAATAGGATCCTCGTTCGCAGTAAAAAGTCATCTGGGGAGTGACCACCCTTTGTTCGAGAGCAGCGGCCAGGATGAAGGGTTTGAGAATTGAACCCGGTTCGAAGATATCGACGAGAAGACGATTTTTCCGGATATCGGGGCTGAATTCCGCATAGCGATTGGGGTCGTAAGCCGGGTAATTGGCCATGGCCAGGATATCGCCGCTGGCGGGATGGAGAACAATGGCGTTGGCCTGCAGGGCGGCGGTTTCCTCGCAGACATTCTTTAATTCGCGTTCCACCACATACTGGACGTAACTATCGATGGTGAGGACAAAATCGACGCCGCGAGTCATGATTTTGGTATAATCCTCATCGGCGATCATCCGGCGCCGGATATCCTTGTCGGTTACAATCGGCTGTGGAGTTCCCTCGATCCGGTCGTTGAGAGAATGTTCCAGACCTTCCAGACCGATGTTATCGTCGCCGGTGTATCCGATGACGTGAGCGGCCAGCGAGCCTTCCGGATAGAAGCGGGTGGTATGAGGTTCGACGTAAATCCCGGGGATATCGGCGGCTTCGACCCGCATCTTCAGGTCTTCCGAGACGGATTTTTTGATTTCGCGCCCATCCACTTCCTTGCGCTGGAGGGCGGCGATGTGGCGGTTCATCTCGCCGGCCGGCAGATCAAGAATGGCGCCCACGCGGAGGATCGCGGCGGTTACGTTGTCGATCGATTGCCTGGCGGCTTTCACCGTGTAGGTCAGGGTATTCTGCGCGAGGGGGCGATTGTTGCGATCCAGGATCAGGCCGCGAGTGGGGGGGAGCGTTTTGTAAAAATTCCGCGATCGTTCGCTGGAAGAAACGATTTTGTCCGCCTTGACGATCTGCAAATAATAGAGTTTGCCGATCAGACCGGCGAAAATAGCCACCGTTCCAATCAGCAGAACGCCAATGCGAAGAAACGATACCTGCGAAACTTTCACGTTTCACTCACTCCCACAACCGGGCTATTCGATCAACGAGCGCAACCAATCGCGCACGTTTTGCCGCATGGTATGCCAGCCGTTGCGCATCCAGGCCAGGGTGCTTCGATCGGCCAGGAGATCGAGCGGCGCCTCCGGCGGTCCCGTCCGGGTTTGAAGACCCGGTACTTCCAATTCAATGGCCGGATGCCGAGGCGGCCCCAGATACGGCAGAGTGGCAGAAATCCGTTCGGCAATCAGGCTATAGCGTTCCATCTCGGCGATCCGGTTATCGACGATCCGCCGTTCATCCAGAAGACGAATTTTTTCAATGTAAGCATCCGTCATCTGATAGCGGATTCGTTTCACTTCCATCGCCGCCTGAACGATGAGGATTACGCCGCCGAACAGGATGATGAGGCAGAGATAGCCGATCAATCCCCGGGCGGCATGAATC
>CAZFOX010001029.1:0-1717 GCA_964520565.1 uncultured bacterium
GGAAAATCAAGAAACCGACCTGTATTTCGACCTTTCGATGGTGCCCGCCGCGGATTTGCAGCCATCCGAAAAAAAGCTGATACTACAACATTTTTTCTCTGCAAACTGGGAAACGATGGTGCTGCGATATCCGCGCTATCGCGATCTTTTGAACCGGCGTGGGCGCAGAGCGTCTGATTCGGATTTTGAAAAAGCCGCGTTAAAATTTTCCAAACAAGATTTCTTGGATTTGCAAGTCTGGTTCAATCTAACCTGGTTCGGCTGGTCGAGCGAACAGCATTTTCCCGAAATCCGGGAACTCAAAAAGAAAAGTCGGGATTTCAGCGAAGAAGAAAAGAGAAGTTTACTGAGCCTTCAAATCGAAGTTCTCAAGCATATTATTTCCGATTATCGTTTCACCTGGGAAGAAGGTAAGATTGACATCTCCACCAGCCCCTATTATCACCCGATCCTCCCGCTTCTAATCGACAATTACTGCGCAAGAATCAGTCAGCCCCACGATTCAATGCCGAAATCGCGTTTGCAGGTCCCCGATGACGCCTGGGAGCAGTTGATCCGGGGTAAAAATTACATCACCGAGCGATTCGGTCAGGCACCGGTGGGTCTCTGGCCCAGCGAAGGATCCGTCAGCCCAGCCGTCTGCGAAATGGCAAAAAAGGCAGGCTTCACCTGGATGGCAACAGACGAATCCGTCCTGCTCGCGACTCTGCAAGGTGGAAAGCGCGAAGAACTTCTCTATCAACCTTACCTCACTTCCGCAGAAGGTCCTGTAATTGTCTTTCGGGATCGCTTTTTATCGGATGCAATCGGTTTCCGATACGCCCGCAATACGCCCAAGCAATCTGTTGACGACTTTATGGCGCACCTGTCGAATATATCGAGCGCTGCTGATTCTATCGGTAATAAGCTGGTAACTATCATCTTGGACGGTGAAAACGCCTGGGAGTATTTCCCGGATGGGGGAGAGGGATTTCTCAACGAGTTCTATCAGCGTCTCACGACATCGAAAATTTCAAGTATGACCACGATCCGTGATTACGTGAAAAAATATCCCGCAGATCGCGTGCTCCCCCCGATCTTTCCCGCTTCCTGGATTCGCGGCAACTTCCAGATTTGGATAGGCGACCCAGTGAAAAACCTCGCCTGGGATGCTTTGAAAAGAGCGGCGGATACCTTGAATGATGCCTCGAAAAATAACAGGACGAACGCCGCCGCTATGCGCGCCAGAGAACGTTTGTGGGTGGCAGAAGGAAGCGATTGGTTTTGGTGGTACGGAGAACCCAACCATTCCGATTTTGATTCGGACTTCGATCAATTGTTCCGCTTCAATCTAATGCAGGTTTACCGCGAATTGAACCTTGAAGTCCCGGAGGATTTATCGAAGCCGATCGGACAGGTAGAGCCGGTGGAGGAGTATCCTCTCTTTTTAATGCAACCGCAAATAGATGGACTGGTGACGAATTTCTACGAATGGGTTGGGGCGTTATGCATACGCGCCAGCGATTTCTCCGGTTCGATGAACTTCACATCCGGTCTGCTTGAGAAAATCTACTACGGAATATCCCAAACTCATCTCTTCATCAGGATGGATCCTTCGGAGAGGTTCAGCGCAGTGAAAAATCTCACCCTGATCATCCGATTTTTAGGCAAAGGGCAGCCGCATTTGAAGATTTCTCGTCTACGACGGCGAAGCAAACCGGAAGCGATTTGGTGCGGT
>CAZFOX010001030.1:0-1716 GCA_964520565.1 uncultured bacterium
CGCGCTAAGAGGGATCAGAGAAAAAATCATTCCCACCATCCAAAAGCGGGCGATCCGGCACCCATTCCATAGGGGGAATAAAATCCACCCCAGAAATACAAGTGTAAAACATGCAATATACCAATGGATGTGCATAGCCAACGGTGTGAGAACCACATAGAGTTCGGATGGCGGAACCGCCAATAAATCGAGAAGATGGATCGGTAATCTTTCGATAACATTCCCCATAAAACGAATGGGTTCCTTTAAGGGATCGGTGTAGAGATCGAAACCCGAAATGCCGTATCCGAGCGCGACGTAAATAATGCGCCAGACCGCTATCAGGGAAATAGAAGGAATCAGGGAAGCGATTCGCGTCCAGATGGCACCTCGTTCGAGAAACAGGGAATAGGCCAATAAATAACCCAACACGGATACGCCCGATTCAGAGGCGGATAGAGACAGACTTAGAAATAACAGGGCGGCAAGACACCATTCCCCATGCCGGGTTGTCCTCCATCGATCATGAGACCAGATGGATAACAAGCCGAATAATAAAGCAATGTGTATGTGACGGTTAGCCAGAAAAACAATGGGCACGGCATGTACGTTGCTAACGGCGAATAGCAGAATCGCCAATCCCGCCGTCCAACCCGTTCCCAAAATTTTCCGGTAAACCAAGGTTGCGCCCAGTCCAACCACAACGAACCAGCCTAGGCTATGTATGTGCATCCATTCCGAGGAATCGGGCCATAACCGGTAATCCAAACCACTGAAGAAAGCGGTCAACGGCCGCCAGAATGCTGCGCGGGCCGTTCCCTCGCCCCACCAGGGAAGCCCCCCCTTGTCGCGGGCGAGTTGGAACTGCTGTGAATTCCCATCGAAAAACGAATACATTCGCATAGGGCCCTTCAGGCGGCATTCCGGTAGAATCCATTCATCCGCCTCAGGCGATTCAATATAAGCGGCTCGATGAAGGATATCGTCGACAAACCAACCTGCATGAAGAGAGGGTAAGGCCAGGAAAACGGCCAGAAAAATCGCGAAGAGCGGCCAATAAGGATAAGCCAGGATGGTGCGCATTTTTACTACGTAGTTATTAAATGATCCAGGCAGGGTCGTTTCTCCTTAAGTGGGATCGAACGAGTCTAAGCCGTACGCACGTTATTGAATTTCACCGATTCTGTATGTATTTTGAAATGTCCTTCATGATATCATGAATCCGGAGACTTTTAAGATTTTACTCTTTGCGTTTTTTCTGAGAATCTGTTTGGCGGAATCCCCCAAAGATAATTTCAGAGACAAGGAATCATCAATGGCCATCGTGGAACCTACTTTTCTGAACGAAAACCGAATGCGCGAGAGAGGGTATCGGCTTATTGCGGGAGTGGATGAAGCCGGAAGGGGGCCGCTGGCGGGACCGGTTGTAGCGGCCGCCGTGATACTCCCCGCCGATCTCGATCCCCACGTTCTGGCGGGCGTGCGCGATTCCAAACAACTTTCCGAATCGGCGCGCGAGCGATACTACGAAATCATTGTCAAGACGGCGGTTTCATTCGCAGTCGCTCATTGCACGCCTCGCGAGATCGAAATTCTGGATATCCGAAAAGCGTCGCTGCTCGCCATGCAACGGGCGGTGGAAAATCTTGCCATTCCACCGGATTACGTACTGGTCGACGGCCGCGATTACCCCGCTCTTCCGAAACCCTGCGAAGCGATCGTCAAAGGCGACCAGCG
>CAZFOX010001031.1:0-1698 GCA_964520565.1 uncultured bacterium
ATCGAACGGTTTGTTTGCAGGCAATCAAGAGGATTCATCCATTATGACAGCGATGCAATTTCGTGTCCGTTTCGCTCCCAGCCCCACGGGAAATCCCCACGTCGGGAATTTCCGCACGGCACTTTATAATTACCTGTTGGCTCGGCATCACGGGGGGAAATTCCTTTTGCGAATTGAAGATACCGACCGCGAGCGTTCTAAAAAAGAGTATGAAGAAGCGATTCTAAACAGCCTGCGATGGATGGGGCTGGAGTGGAATGAGGAACCGATTTATCAAAGCCAACGGACAGAACGGCACAGACAGGAAGCCCTTCGTCTTTTACAGGACGGTCACGCGTATCGATGCCGATGTTCACCAGAACGTTTGGATATGTTACGCAAGGAATTGCAGGATGCCGGGAAAACTGCAAAATACGATGGACTATGCCGGGATGCAAACCATCCCGATGATGGAACGCCGTTTTGTATACGATTGAAGGCTCCCTTGAGTGGAGTTACCCGGCTTCAGGATGCGATTCGAGGGGAAATAGCCGTAGCTAACGAAGAATTGGACGACCTGGTGCTAGTGCGAAGCGACGGCATGCCAACATATAATTTCGCTGTGGTGGTCGATGACCATGATATGGCCATAACACATGTTATTCGAGGCGATGATCATTTGAACAATACCATCAAGCAGATTGTTCTCTACCAGGCTTTGGGATACGAACTCCCCATTTTCGCCCATTTACCCCAGATTTTGGGGCAGGATCGATCCCGGTTGTCGAAACGCCACGGCGCTACCGGTGTGATGGAATATCGCGATCAGGGATATCTTCCGGATGCCTTGATCAATTATATGGCGCGTCTGGGATGGTCGTGCGGCGATCGGGAATTTTTTCAGAAACAAGAATTGATCGATGCATTTACTTTGGATAGTGTGAATAAATCCGCCGCGATATTTGACCCTCAAAAACTGGAATGGCTGAATGGAGAACATATTCGCGCGTTGGATGTGGAAACCCTGTCCCGCCATTTTATCGATTATGTGAAGTATAAAGGGTATCTAGGAGACGATACAGATTCCATTCTATCGAACAAGGTACTGATTGAGACAATTGTAAAATGTACGCAAATCCGTGCCAAAACCCTGGAGGAGATGTATCAGAAGGTGGCGTTTGTATTTGTCCAAGAACCGTATACCTTTGAAGAGAAAGACGCCCAGAAATCGTTTCAGCCGGCGATTATGGATGCTGTAAAGGAACTTGCCGAATTCGCTGCCGAACATAAAGATCAGACTCTCTCTCATCCCCAATGGGAGGAGGCATTCAACGAGATCATGCAAAGGCGTGGATTGAAAATGAAGAATTTTGCGCAGGCCGTCCGACTGGCTCTTACTGGATCGAATGTAACTCCTCCCATCTTCGATGTGATCGATCTATTGGGAATCGCCCGCGTGGAAGAACGATTACGGCAGGCGATTCAATTCGCGGAGACGAACGTGTAATCTTCGGAATCATGAAGGATCTATTTCCCGATAAGCCGGAGAGGCATGCCGAAGAAGGTTTCCCAGGTTGAAATTGTAAAAAAGAATGAATATTGTTAAGGACGAGTAATGCAGGGATGACGAATCGCCAGTTGAGCAATAAAAGAAAAATTCAAGTACGTGGGAGATGCGATATGAAACAAAAACCGTGGATTTTATTGATTGGTACTGCT
>CAZFOX010001032.1:0-1695 GCA_964520565.1 uncultured bacterium
TGGTTCCCATTCTCGAACCGCTGGCGCAGAATCCCGCCACCGCCGAAATCATGGATCTTTTTACTCACGAGCAGTATTTCTGGCCGTTTTACCATCACTACGTTCCCGATCATGCAGCGCGGCTCGAGGCGGCGATTCGCTGGGTGACGGAACGGGGTTATAAGCCGGTGTTTTTCCATGAGGGTCTGCTTGGTGCGCAGGATTCATAGAGAACAAGCAATTGTTTCCGTCTGGATAGAACGGCAACATGGGGGAAGCGGATGGCAAACGTCTTAACAGGACGCGAGCGGGTTTTTGCAGCGATACAGCGCCAGGAAACCGGACGGCCGCCTATCGATTTTTGGGCGGAAAAAGAAGTCTGGGAGCGCCTTCTCCGTGATCTTGGATTGCCCAATAAACGCGCGTTGTTGGAACGTTTCCAGGTGGATTTGCGCTGGGTGGATCATGATTATATCGGGCCGGATTTCTCCGATCCGGATGGACGTTTTGAAGAGAACATGTGGGGGGAACGGTTTTGTGCGGTGGGCGAGAATCCCCGCGTGGCCTGCGGCGGTTCTCTCGACCGCGCGCGTTCGCTGGAGGAGATCGAACGCAACCATTGGCCGTCCAATGATTGGGTACGGCACGATCGATTGCGTGATCAAACGCGTCGGGATGAGCGGTATGCCGTTCTATATGGCTACGCGGATATCTGGCAGCGGGCGGCTATGGTGCGCGGCATGGATAATATGTTTCTGGACATGATGGAGAACCCGGATTGGGTTCATTTCATGACTGGAAAACTAACGGATTTCTACCGGGAAGATTGGACGCGGGCGATGGAAGCGGCGGAGGGACGGATCGATATCTTCTTTCTGATCAGCGATCTGGGAACCCAGCGGGGGTCGATGATGAGCCTCGATCTGTTTCGAAAATTCGTCAAACCGCGCATTGAGGAAATGGCCGCTCTGGTGCATTCCTGGGGCAAGTTACTCCTGTTTCATTCCTGTGGGGCGGTACGGCGATTTATCGGCGACCTGATCGAGGCCGGAGTCGATATCCTGAATCCCATCCAAACATCCTGCGCGGGGATGGAGCCTGCGGGATTAAAAGCGGATTTCGGATCGCGTATCTGCTTTCACGGCGGCGTCGATCTGCAAACCGTTCTGACGCGGGGAACGCCTCAGGATGTGCGCCGCTCGGTGCGCGAATTGATAGAATTGATGAACCGGGATGGGGGATTCATCCTCGCTTCCAGCCATTCCCTGTTGCCGGAAATCTCCACAGAAAATATCGTGGCTCTTTATGAAGAAGCGTCGCTGGAGTATTAACCGGAGCGAAGTTCTGAAGCATCGGGAACCGGATTCCTTCGCAGCATAACGGCTGCCGTCGTGAGCCCCAGGACGCAGATCGTAAATACGATTGCATTGGGCGTGCGGCCTGTCCACTCGGCCCAGGGCCAGGGGAACCGGAAGAAGGCGTAATTCAAACAAAAATACATCCAGGCATTCAGCAGAAGCGCCCGGCGGGCGAATTCGGTTCCCGTGCGTTGATGAGCGGCGGAACGTCCCAGCCAATACACGGCTGCCGCCGCCAGGAGCAATGGAACGATGATATAGACGATCCATCCCGCTAGGGGAGCGATGGCGCCTTCGTCATAGACAAGGTTTCTCACCGTTTTTCCAACTATAGGAACCAGGGTAACGGGGAAGAGCA
>CAZFOX010001033.1:0-1694 GCA_964520565.1 uncultured bacterium
ATGTTTGGCGCAGAATTGGGTCTAATGAATGGATTGGCGAAAAATATCTTGACTATAGTTACGGAAGTGAGTATTATGTTTATGATGTTGATTTGGCTTGCGATGGTTTTTGTCGTAAAGGCAGAATTATCTTTGCTCGAGACAAAGACAAGGGTCAGGATTGGATTGAGCTTACCGATGTCCTGCCGAATTTACTCGGAAATGGAGAAATGGCCAGATTCAGACTCGGAGAAAGAGGGGTGTATTTTTAAAGGCGGTGCTTAAAAAAGCGCCGCTTTACATAAGCGCGACTTCTCATATAATTATTAAGGGGAAATGCCGAGAATCAATAAAGATACGTGGGGGGAGGTAATTTCGCGTATCCGTATCTTCTTTGAAATAAATCGCTTGCAAGCATAATGGACTGTTTCGAAAATAGATTTTCGAAACTCATCGTAGATATTCATTTAACCCCGGACATCCCTCTCATAGCATTATAGTTATAAACCTTGCAAAATGGACATAACTGCTTCTTTCGAAAATGACGAGAAAAACGATTTTTCCGCATGCGATTCGCCGGCTTAACCTCAAAAAAGAAGTCGAATTTTTCGAAAATTCCCGGGTTTTTGTTCAAGCATTCCGGTTTTCGCACAATCTCAAATAACATGTAACGATGAATGAACAAAAAATATCCATCGCGCTTAATGATTTCATTTCCGGCCTGAGAGGATCAGGCAGATCTGTTTCAACGATCGACATTTATTACCGAACGCTTCGACTCCTTACGGTTTTAACGGGAGACATGGAGCTTCACCGAATTTCCGAGACGATCCTTTCTCAGGCTCTGATTCGTTTGGAAAACGGTTATCCTCATCAGGCGCGCCGTTCCAAAGCCACAATGAATCAGATACGCAGCTCGATAAAAACGTTTTTTCTCTGGGCGTTTTCATCAGGAATAATTCCTATAAACCCGGCCTTCCACCTGCGGTTGGCCAAAAGCGAGTGCCGGCCGATCCGGGCCATTTCCGAAAAAGAAATAGGTTTGCTGCTTAATGCGATACATAAAAACCCTTCCTTCATCGCCCGAAGAGACGAAGCATTATTAGCTGCTTACGCTTTCTCCGGGTTGCGGCGATGCGAAGTCTTGTCCTTGAAGATCGCCGACTTGGATTTTTCCCGAAATCGCATCTGGGTCTCGAAAACAAAAACCGGAACGGGCGAATTCAAGGCGATCCCAATCAAGCTAAAGAGCATTCTCGATGATTATCTGCGCCGTCGGCTTTCTAGAGAAGCGATTTTTTCCTCCCCTTTTATTTTCCCGGGCCGCAACATTCACCGCCCTTTAAGCTGTCGGGAAGCCGGTTTCAGATTTGAACATTGGAAAAAGGAAACCGGCATAAGAGACGAGCTGACTCTTCATTCCTTCCGATCAGGCTTCGCTACTCGCGTCTATGAAGTCACGAAAGACCCGGTTCTGGTATCCAAGGCGATGGGGCATAAGAATTTGGCTTCCGTTCGTCATTATATATCAATAAATGAAGACGGCATCCATTCGGCCCTGGAGAAGGCGTTTCCGCCCAATAAAAAGGGAGACACAATACCAATTCACCCTATTTCGCCGAACCCTTTCTCCGGGAGCGGAGCGGGCGGGCCGGCCCCTTGTCTGAAGAAAACGGCCCCTGAAATCAGGTGAATTGGTATTGTGTCTCCCTTTT
>CAZFOX010001034.1:0-1693 GCA_964520565.1 uncultured bacterium
CGGAAATTTCCCTTCCAACACATCGCCCGGATCACCGGCGAATACCGGCGGCGCGACGATAATTCGAACATCTTGGAAAGCGGCCAATATCCGATCAATGAGCGAGTGGTCAAGCGCCGTTACCGGGACGACCGGGATGCGGTGTTCGACGCTATTTTTAAGCGCACCTTTCAGCAGCAGCGTGAAATACGCCAGAGAGGGTCACAAACCCAGCAAATACTACGCCAGGCTGCCCAGTTACAAGGACAATTATCGGAGGCGCAGAAAACCATCGCCCAGTTGCAACAACAGATTGTCAAACAGCGTCCGGAGAGATCCTCATGATTCCACGCGAACTGTTACGGCAAATCCGGCGCATTGAAATTCGCACCAACCGCATGGTTAACGACGTGCTGGCCGGCGAATATCACTCGGTGTTCAAGGGTCAGGGAGTCGAGTTCGAGGAAGTGCGCGAATACCAGCATGGCGACGATATCCGCACAATCGACTGGAACGTTACCGCGCGCATGGGTGCGCCTTTCGTCAAGCGATACCGGGAAGAACGCGAATTGACCGTCATGCTGATGGTCGATGCCTCATCGTCGAGTATTTTCGGGACCGCGGAGAAAATGAAGGGCGAACTGGCCGCCGAACTGTCCGCCGTTTTGGCATTTTCCGCCATCAAGAATAACGACCGGGTGGGTTTGATCCTTTTTACGGATAAAGTCGAGACATTCATTCCACCCAAGAAAGGGAAAAAGCACGTACTGCGGCTCATTCGCGAATTGTTGATGTTCGAACCCGCCGGGGGATCGACCAGCATCAAGAATGCCCTGGATTACATGGGAAAAATTCTGACCCGAAAGAGCGTCGTGTTTTTATTATCGGATTTCATGAGTACGGGATTCGACGAAGCGTTGCGAATCGTGAATAAAAAACACGATCTGATCACGATCAGTATTACCGATCCCCGGGAAGTGGAACTTCCCCCCATCGGATTTTTGGAATTGCAGGATGCGGAAACAGGCGAGATCATCATTATCGATACATACGATACATCGATCCGCCAGCGTTTTTCCGCCACCGCCCAGGCGGATATCGAGCGGTTGGTCAAGAATTTTAAGCGGATGCAGGTCGACCATATCCCCGTGAGAACCGATCATCCCTACATCGATCCACTGGTTCGGTTTTTCCAACAGCGGGCACGGCGGTATTAGACCCTATGCAGGGAGAAAGAGAAAATGCGGGAAAATATTTTATCAGCGATCATTATCTGTCTCTTACTTTTTATTGTTGCGTTGGTGTTACTGTCGCCTGGCGGAGGTCAAGCGCCCTCTCCTATCCCTTCCGAACAAATCCGTACGCTGGCGTCCGCCCTCGAATCGCAGGGTCTCTACGCACAGGCAGTGCTTGAATATAAAAAATATCTGGATACCGCTTCGATTCCGGCGGAGCAACGCGCCAATATTCTTTACCGAATCGGATCACTGTATCTCGATAATCTGCTCGAATATGAAAACGCCCTGGCGGCTTTTCTGGAGATCAATCATTTATATCCTCAAACCCCTATCGCCAAGGAAGCCGACAAACGGATGGTGCGTTGTTTCGAAGAATTGAAACGGGGAAGCGACGCGCAACGCAAACTGAAACAGCTGACCGATCTGGAAACGGAGGAAGAACCGGGAAGCGGGCCAGTCGTCGCGCAGATCGGCGA
>CAZFOX010001035.1:0-1684 GCA_964520565.1 uncultured bacterium
GCTCGTTGGATATGGCTTACCCGCCTATGATCCTTGCCAATGCCGCCCGGATGAGCGGGATTGAAGTACATCTATTTTTCACTTTTTGGGGATTGGATATCATTACCAAGAAGAAGATGAATAAGCTTCATGTGGCGACTGTGGGTAATCCCAGTATGCATCCCTCGTTCCATATCCCGACCTGGCTGGGTTCTATTCCGGGAATGTCGGCGGCGGCTTCATGGATGATGCGGCGCGAAATCGCCAAGTTGGATTTTCCCCCGGTTGGTGAATTTATGGAAATGATCATTGATTCAGGCGCACACGTTTATGGTTGTAAGATGTCGATGGATATGATGAAACTCACCAAAGAAGATCTGATTGACGGCGCTGAGGTTCTGGGTGCAATGGAATTCATGGAACTTTCTGAAGGCGCTCAAATTATTTTTGTGTAACCGGGTAATCTGAAGTCAGCCGATTCTTATATTTTCACTGAATGAAAGCTCCCTGTTCTCAATGGTGAGTCGAGGGAGCTTTTGATTCGGCTAAAAATTTACAGGTTGTAGTATACTACCCTCCAAGTAAACTTCCATTTTTTACATTCAACGATTTTTTGGTCAGCGTCTATTATTGGACGGTTTTTTGCGTTCAACCGTTCTGCTTTTTGCTGAGCGGTTGGCTAGTTAAATTGAAGCGTGGATGAAAAAATGGAAGGTTCTTGTACGATAAAATATGACAATCCCTATTGGGTCGGGATTTTTGAACGGATTGATGAATCGGGCTATTCGGTTGCGCAGCATATTTTCGGCAGCGAACCAGGTGATGCTGAGATCTATGACTTTATCCAGCATAGCTATCGCTCTCTCTTATTCAGCAAGCCGACCGCTGTAAAAGATGATACGGTGAAAACAGTGAATTTTAAACGCAGGCAGAAAGAAATTCGCCGGATGGTGCAAGAAAACGGTCACGCCACCCGCGCCCAAGAAGCTCTTAAAGCCGAATTTGAGAGACGAAAAGAAATGAGCAAAATTGTTTTCCACGAGGAACATGAGCGGGATGAACATTTGAAGTATCTTAAGCGCCAGGAGAAAAAGAAGGAAAAGAAACGCGGACATTAGGGCGCCAGTTTTCCACTTAATAAATTGCAAATTGCGTCGAAGAAAGCGTTGATCTGAGGCGGCGGCCCGGCGCAAATTTGTTCCCGCGCCAGTTTTCGATCAATTTCCAACAAAATGGTTTGTGGATTGCCTTCTGCGTCGCCTGCATATTCCAGCGTGATAACTTTTGTTGTGTCGGATATTCCTAAAAATGGCGTCCTTCTGAGTGGACGAAGAATCAACCCGACGTAATAGGCTTCACCGATCACTTGCGGTTTGGGTAAAGTGATTAACGCAACTGTCACGTATTTGAAGGGTTCGCGGATATCGTAGTTCAGACCGAATGACGGCTCCCGATCAGCCGCTGCCAACTTTTCACCTGCCTTATCCCAATAGAATCGTAAAAATTGATTGCCGTCGCGCGAGAGATACAGAATGAACTGATCGGATATCGAATGGAATAACGAGGGTAACACTTCCCTGGTAAAAATCAACGATTGGGTTTTCCCATTAGCCATGACAACATTATCCTACTTATAGCATACACTATTTGTTCTGCCAGATGAATAGGTTTCGGAACTTATTCGTCAATTTTCGCTCTGATGACT
>CAZFOX010001036.1:0-1682 GCA_964520565.1 uncultured bacterium
GGCTTGCGTGGCCACCGCGCGGGGAATCGCGCTGGTGTCGATGGAAATAACGCCCAGATCGCCACCGTTTTTGGCGGTTTCGCTCTCGGACATTTCCCGCGCCACCTTGGCAAATTCCTCGCCGCCCTTCACCCGCTCGATCGCCTTTTTCGCTTTCTCTTCGGCGGCTTGCTGGGCTTTGTGCACTTCGTACAGAACTTCCTTGTTATGCGCGGGAAGACGGAACGTCATCTCGCCTACATGCGCGGTCTGGTTCTGTAAAAAGCGGGATTGGTTGTCTTCGTAATAGGCCTTCTTTTCTTCCTCGGTAACCGGGTGCTCCTTGATATAATTTTCCTGCTGATGATTCCACCAGGCCAGATAGGTTCGGAAATTACGCAAGGCCGTGGTGCGTTCGATAAAGAAGGGGATCCGATCGTAGTGTGAATCCCTCGCCACTTTCCCAACCACATACCGGTACGCCAGCGTGTTCTTTAAGAAATCGATCCGGCGCTCGCGGAATTGCTCTTCGCTTTCGTCGGCTTTTTTCTCGAATTCCCGCCCCTTCAGCCAGTTATAATCGACCGTGTTAAAAACCTGTCCGAAGGCTTCGAACAACACTTCATCGGGTGCGGCGTCTTCTTTGAACATCACGTCGGGATTCCACTTCGTAACCGCTTTGTCCCAGAGACCCGCCAGCAGTTCCTTTTTCCAATTTCCATAATCCTGGGCGCGAAGAGTCGTTGCGAGTTGATCTCTGACGTCGTCCAACGTCGGGTAGGATTCTGGCCGCAGCGATTCGAGTTTCAGAATCTCATACCCGTATTTGGTTTCGATGATCTCGCTGATATCGCCCGGCTTCATGGCCAATAGCGCCTTTTCCAGCACCGGATTGAGGGGTTTTTCGGGATTGTATTTGCTAGGGGTCATGGGGCCGATGACATTGCCCTTGCGGTCGGAATCGGAATACTCCTTGGCGACCTCGACGAAATCGGAACCGGCCTTGATCAGCGCCAATGCGGCTTCCACCCGTTCGCGGGCCTTTTTCTGATCGGCTTCGGGAAGATCGACGGTACGCAGGAATATGTGCCGGAACGAAAATTGTTCCTGCTGGAAATAATCCTTTTTCTTTTCTTCATACAGTTTCTGCAACTGTTCTTCCGACGGCTTGTAATCCTTGAAGAAATGATGGTATTCGTACAAGCGCGACAGCCAGTCGTTTTCCATATCCCGAACGTGGGTTTTGTATTCGGAATCGTCCTTGAATCCGTTGTTTTCCGCATCGCGAGCCATCAGGTGTTCGAAGAGAATATCCTTTATCGCATTGTTGAGAAGCGTTTCCCGGTCTTCTCCCTCCATGCGATTCACCATGCGCAGCTTATCGTTGGAAACGCGGGCGTAGGAAAAGAAATACCCCAGAGAGAGTTCGATATCCCCATACCGGACGAGAGGCGTATCGTAATTCGCTGTTTCTTCCGGGGCCGTCGTTTCTTCTATCACGGCGGGCGCGGCGTCTTCCGCCGCCATACTCCCCAGGGCGCCAAGTAGTATCAGCGCGGCAAACAATCCAACCATCCAGATCGTAAATCGTTTACAAAGACTCATGTACTGTTCCTCCCAATTCTTATTTTGCGAGAATACATTCCTGGCCAAAGATATTTGAAATTCAGGTTTTAGTAAATTCTTTCAAGGCTCAAAAGGTG
>CAZFOX010001037.1:0-1678 GCA_964520565.1 uncultured bacterium
CGGCAAGGGGCCACTGAGCGAAACAGTGTTGCCGAAGTTCTGCAGAATGCACCAGATCCAGGGCTTGCCATAAAACGATTCCGTTTTGTTCCAGACGGGCGAGACATCGCAAAAGAGATCGAGCAGAATCATCCGATGATTCGGAACGCCTCCCAGAAAAGCCTTCGCCTGCGCAGGTTGCCAGAATTGAGCGTTGTTATAAAAAATCCAGCCCTGCATGACCCAAACGGCCTCCGGGTCGGCGGACGTCAGGGTATCGCAGAGGGATTTTCCCATCGTCTTCAGAAATTCGGGATCGTTGCTTGGAGGAGACATTTCGATGAAGGTATCGGCCGCGTAGAGATGATCGGTTCCAAACATCCGGGTTTGTTGCTCGATAAACGCCTCGCCAAAACGCGCAAAAAGAGGATCGAGCGGATCGATGAAAACCGTGTTCCACTCGATCCATTTGATTGTATGGAGCGTGACATCGGGGAATTTTTCCCGAATCGCCGCCGGGACATGCCCGGTGAAACCCTGCAAAACCGGCGTCATTCCCAATTCACGTTCGCGTGCCAGAATTTTTTTCTGCAATTCGGCATGACGGTCGATCCAATCCTGGGAAAGGGGGCCGCCCCACCCATCCAGGCATCCCATCCAGCCGAATGGTAAATAGGGAGGCCCGGCGAGAAAACCGCGAATCGCCTCGTCATTCAATCCGAATCCCTGCAGAAGAGACTGCCAGACCGCTTCCTGTCCGGTTACCGCCAGGGGCATATTTACGCCGTTAAGCGCCATCCAATCGATCATAAACTCCCATTGATCCCAATCCCACCAGGGCATTGAATATCCAAAACAGCAATAGTTGAAAAAGTAGCGATACTTGAAGAGGCTGGTTCTTTGTATTTTCCCGGGAACTTCGGGTAACCTATCGGGCAGCTCGATTTGAACGCCACTCCAGGAGATGTTGGCGTGGCAGAAATATTTCAAGTACCAATTCAACGCCGAGCAGAGTGAGACGCCATTATTGCCGCGTAGAATGATTTTCCCGTCCCGGCTTTCGATTTCAAATATATCATGACCGTTCGCATCGGGCGATATCCGCACAAACTCAAATGAATCCACATAGGCGGGAATCAGGCGGCGCAACACTCCACGGGCGGCGTCGATGGCCAAGTCTTTATCGTTACGAGCGCCGGTTTCATCTGCCGCCATAACAGACCCAACAGCAAATAGCGAAAGAAAGACGAGGAACAACCTTTGGCGGAAACGATTCAATAATTCTGCTATCATACTTCGACCTCCAATTTCCGGGCATTCATGCGGATAAAGCTGAGATGGATTTTTTCTTTCCGTTCGATAACCGATGGGATCGGCGAGAAACGATCCGCCTAATTCGCATAGAGCGGCTATTGTTTCAACCAACTTTCCACCGCCGGCCGTACCAGTTCGGCCACCAGCCGGTTTCCTTCCGGAGTCAGGTGGCGATCGGCATAGTAATAGTAGCGGGTGTGCGATTGTTCCCAG
Organism: uncultured bacterium; assembly: GCA_964520565.1. GTDB lineage: Bacteria > Hinthialibacterota > Hinthialibacteria > Hinthialibacterales > Hinthialibacteraceae > CAZFOX01. The sequence continues at coordinate 1,507 of CAZFOX010001037.1, forward strand.
CGTTCTTTCATGGCGGGAAGCAGATCGAGATAGGGAATTTGGTGTTTTACACAGATATCATTCAGCCGGTCTTGAATCTCGTAATGGATCGGTTCGATCCCTGCAATCTTCGCCTGGGAATCGACCTGATTGTGGTCGGGGATGCATACGACAGCCAATGGAGCGCCGAATT
>CAZFOX010001038.1:0-243 GCA_964520565.1 uncultured bacterium
TGGGCAGGGTGTGATAATCGTTTAAAAAAAAGGTCTGTGTAATAACCGGGCTGGAGATGCGGTTTTTTTCAAAACACCGCGCACGGACAACCTTGGTGGAGGTGAGACGAATGCTTCGTGTATAGAGTGTGGATTTCTGCGTCGGTATAGAGCCATCCAATGTGTAATAAATCTCGGCGTTTGGCGAGGACGTGGATAGTTCCAACGTCTGCCGTCCACTGTACATTCCTCCGGGAAGGGAAA
>CAZFOX010001038.1:253-1678 GCA_964520565.1 uncultured bacterium
GTTCAACCAGGTAATTCCGGTTTGATCGTTGGCCGCTCCGGGTGTGCCGGGATCGAAAAAAAACCAGTTCCGACTTCCGTCGGGTTGCCGCCCATACGAAACATCCGGTTGTTGTGGCCCCAGAAAAACCACATCGATCGTCTCCCCTTCCGGAGAGAATAGCCCGACGATCTCTGTGTGACGCGAAAGTTTCCATTCCACATGATCCACAACGGCTTTCTCGTCGATCCAAAGTAATTTGAACTTTTTGGGCTCGACAAGGGTCCGAAACCGGAATTTGATTTTTTGGGGATTGGCCAAATCGTCGGATAGATAACACCCACGCAAATCTACGGGTTCGTTGCTAGTGTTATACAATTCAATCCAATCTGAGTAATTCCCATATCGCGTATCGAGAATCGAAGAGGCGTTAGCTACCTGTATCTCATTGATAACTAAACCTTTATAATTTACCGCGGAAATAGGGGAAGATAGAAAGAATAAAAAGCCGATGGAAAGAGAAATAACTCGAATATTCATAAAAACCTCAGTAGAATCGAATCCCAATCGCCACCTGGAAGGCTCTTCTCTTCAAACCGGGCGATTCGTTCATCGCATGGGAAGACAGGTATTCTATCGGACGAAACTCAAGTATCATGGCCATAGTTTAATTAAGGGGAATTCCCATGACTGTCAAGGAGTTGCCGTCTGTCCTATTCTTATTGCGCCGGAATCCACCGAAAAATCCGGATGGGATGTCCCCCGTATCCACCAAACTGTCTCTCGTGTTTGGTGAGACAACTCATGGTGAATTAGTGCTATTTTTATGGTCCACACTCCCCTCTGCTCTTTCCTGGCGATTGGAAATGGGCATGGATGCCCAAATCGTTGAAACCAATCGCGATAGTTTGATTCCCATGATCCAGGAAAAAATCCCGGGTTGCTTCTTATTTTATAACGCCAAACCCGGAGAGACCACATTTAATATTGCCTCCGACCGGATGATTCAATTACCAATCTGAAATTCTTCACAATGTCTCCGGCTTTCTCCCAATAAAATTCCATTTTGTTTTATAGATTAGGACAATTTCTTTACATAAAGTAAAAAATATTTTATTGAATATAAACTTTTATTTATCAAATAAATATATAATTATTAATTTCTGTATATTTCACCTTTTTTCTTTTTTTCTGGACAGATTTGAAAAATTGTCATAGTATACCTAGTACAATGATTATCACAGTCGATTTAGACAATCCAAAAGCAACTTACCTTCAGATCGTCGATGCCGTTCGGCGGGCAGTTGCCACCGGCGCTCTAAAACCAGGGGATCAGCTCCCCACCATACGTGAAGCGGCGGTGCAAGCCAGGGTAAACCGGAATACGGTGAGCCGCGCCTATCTGGAACTCGAACATCTGGGAGTGGTTCGCGCAAGACAGGGTGC
>CAZFOX010001039.1:0-1674 GCA_964520565.1 uncultured bacterium
TCAGCTGTCTCTGCTGCTGCGCCGTCCTCCGGGGCGCGAAGCGTATCCGGGCGATGTCTTCTATCTCCACAGCCGCCTGCTCGAGCGCGCTGCCAAGATGAACGAGGAAGAAGGCGGCGGATCGCTGACCGCCCTCCCGATCATCGAAACCCAGGCGGGCGACGTCTCCGCCTACATCCCCACGAACGTGATCTCCATCACCGACGGGCAGATCTATCTGGAACCCGACCTGTTCTACGCCGGTATCAAACCGGCCATCAACGTCGGTCTTTCGGTTTCCCGCGTCGGAGGCAACGCCCAGACCAAAGCCATGAAATCGGTCGCCGGAAAACTCCGTCTCGACCTGGCTCAGTACCGGGAACTGGCGGCTTTCGCTCAGTTCGGCTCCGATCTGGATAAAGCCACCCAGGCGCAATTGACGCGCGGTGAACGCATGACCGAAATCCTCAAACAGAATCAATATCACCCCCTGGCTCTCGAAGAACAAGTGGTGATTATTTTCGCGGGTGGCCGTGGCTATCTCGACGATTTCCCGCTGGATTGGGTGAAACCGTTCGAGGCGGAACTCTTCCCCTATCTCGACGAAGAATACCCCCATGCCACGCAGGCGATCCGGGAAAATAAAATAATCAACAAGGATACTGAAAAGGAATTGGAAGAGGGTATCAAACGATTCAAGGAAATGTTCGTTACGCGCATGAAAAATCCCGCTTGAGTTCGGGAAGACATAGGTTGATGCGATGCCGTCACTGAAACATTTACGCCGTCGATTGCGAACGGTCAATAACACGAAACTGATCACCCGCGCCATGCGCTCGGTCGCCGCATCCAAAATGCGCAAGACCCAGGACCGCCGCGATCAGATCAAACCCTATGCCCGCCACTTGCAAAAGATCGTCGCCAACGTGGTACGCAGCGTAGGCAGCGAAGGCCAGCCCCTGATGCAAAAACGGGAAGGCGGCCGCCGTTTGGTCGTGATCTTTTCGTCCGACCGGGGTTTGTGCGGCGCGTTCAACAACACCATTATTCGTTTTGCCGAGGAATATCTCAAATCGGCGGGAGATTATGAAATCTACGCGATAGGAAAACGCGGCGGCGATTATTTCCGCAAGCATGGATACCCCCTCCACCGGATACAAGCCGATTTTCGCGGTAATATCGTTCTGGAACGGATTCAGGAAATCGCCCAGGAAATCAAAAATGCCTTTCTGGAGGGCGGTTTTAGCGCCATCGATTTGATTTACAGCCGTGCCATAACCGCCATGATCTACAAACCTCAGCGGGAACAACTCCTGCCCCTCGAGGAAGAAGAACTCTTCGCGGGATTGGGTGCGGAAAGCCGCTCCGGCGCTCCGATGGAATATATTTTCGAACCCGACGCTAAAATCCTTCTGAGTGAATTATTACCCAAATTTGTGGAAACCAAAATATTCTACGTTTTTGTCGATGCGTTTGCGGCGGAACATCAGGCGCGCATGCTGGCCATGACCTCCGCGAACGACAATTGCGTCGAGTTGATTGATACCCTCACCCTTCAGTTGAATAAGGCTCGCCAGGCCGCTATCACCAAGGAAATCCTCGAAATTGTGGGCGGCGCCGAAGCCCTCAAAGGGTGAGTATGATACGAAGTTCCCTCTCCCTCTGGGCTGATCTTTACCCAGAAGTAATGGGATT
>CAZFOX010001040.1:0-1672 GCA_964520565.1 uncultured bacterium
ACGCAATGTCAGCAATTCCACGATTGCTATAACCGGATCCGCTCTTTGCTTCCCAATCGAGTCGTTGTTCATATAGCCAACAGTTCGGCGGCTTTTCGCTTGCCCGAGGTGCATCTTGGAATGACGCGAGTGGGGATCGCATCCTATGGTCTGGCTCCTTCTACTTCAGTTGATCTTCACATGGAATTGCAACCAGTTATGTCGATCGTTACGCAGGTCGTGCAGGTGCGTAATATGCCTCAAGGTTCCACTATTGGCTATGGAATGACCTATCGCCTCGAGCGCGACGGTCGTATTGCGACACTGCCGATCGGTTATGCCAACGGTTATTTGCGCGATTTTTCCAACAAAGCATTCGTACTCATACACGGGAAACGATGTCCCGTTGTTGGCCGCGTGTCGATGAATGTCATCACAGTCGATGTCACGGATTTGGATTGTGTCCAATCCGGCGATGAAGCGGTTATTCTTGGATCGCAGGGGAATGAACGGATTGCTGCCGAGGAACTGGCGGGATGGGCTCAGACGATCAATTATGAAATTACGTGCCTGTTCGGTTTGATAAATCGCGATTGGCGGGTATCGTACAAATCAGAGGAATAAATCAATCCACCGGCGCGCCGTACCAAACGGCGCGCCGGAATTTATTATCGTTTAATATCGTTCAAATCCATTCACAGAGGCGGTATTCAAAGGCCCGGCGGTTGTTGAATAAACGAATTTCCCGTCTTTAATTTGTAGAATGACGGCGTTTTTGACGGGATCGCCCGAATCGGCGGAATACAGCATGGGGCCGGTAACTCCTTCATACAATCCGATTTGGCTATAGGCGGTCTTGATCGCGGCTGGTTCGATGCTTTGCGCTTTTTTCATCGCCGCGAAGAAAATTTGAAACGTATCGTAAGTTAACGCCGCCACATCGTCGGGTATCTGGCCGAATTTGGTTTGATATTTTTCCACAAACGTTCTTGTTTGGATCGATGTATTGTCGGAGGAGTAGTGCGCCGTACAGTACGAATTATTCAAGAAATTGGAAGAGCCCCGGTTAAATAGATTGGACGATACCCAGGCGTCCGTACCCAGTAAATACCCTTGAAAACCCGCGGCTCTGGCTTGTTCGACTTGCAGGGGAACGTCGGTGAAATAATTCGGAATGAAAATCAATTCCGCACCGGACGAGATTATCTTTTGGAAATAGGTGGAATAGTCCTGTGTTCCGCTTGTGTAGGATTCGTAGGCTGCAATGGTTCCACCCAGTGATTGAAAATCGTTTTTAAAGAATTCCGCAATCTCTTTGTTATGGGCTTCCCCTGCATCGAACAAAACGGCTGCTTTATGAATTTTCAGATTCTTCCAGGCGAAATTGGCCATCACCGTGCCTTGAAAGTCATCGGTAAACGCAGTCCGGAAAACCCATTTTTTGTTCTGGGTTGTATCGACATGCGTCGACCAGGGCGAAATCATAAGGTATTGCCCTTCTTCCGCCACAGATGCCGCAGGGATGGCGTTACGACTGGCGTTTGGCCCGATCATTGCGATGATGCGGATACTGGATAATGCTCGGCTGTCGACAAATTCTTTAGCGATCTCCGCCGCTTTATCCGCATTGTCCTGGTTATCCTTAATCTGTAAATCGAATAGGTACTGATGTCCATTTATAAGCAAACCGCCG
>CAZFOX010001041.1:0-1670 GCA_964520565.1 uncultured bacterium
CGAAATGGCAACCCCATTCTCTTAACTCCGTGTCCACTGAATCGGGGGAAGGTCACCTCGTTTCAAATAAGGGAGGGAGATGTGGGGAGATTCATTGGAGATCAGGGTGAGGTTGTGAGGCGCCCCTGCGATGATTGCGATGAAGTAGGTGGATTTGATGGGATACGCTGCGCTTTATCCCATCCTACAAATAAAAACATATTACGTACTAACTTTGTTTTGCTTCCCTTAGGGCTGTTTATCCTGCCCGTCCGTCAACCATTCCAGCGTCATGCTCGCAAACGCGATGGTCTCGTAAGGATTTTCCATGCCGCGTTCGTAGAGCAATCCCACGCGGCGATCGGGCAACACCGCCAGATCGGAATAAGCCGCGGGGCCGTCGTGGATGAGCCGCGATACCTTCCAGGATTTCGCTTCGTCATAACTGATACGCACCGTCATCTTTTCGCGCTTCTCGCTGGCGGGATTGGAAAAGAGAATCCGGTTTTGCGCGAATCGGGGTTTTCCAGTGTATCGAAGCGCCGATCCCTGACAGCGCGGTTCGATGAGCGCATTGTCCGCGACGGATTCCGTCCAGGTTGCACCTCCATCGCGGCTGAAGGAAATCCGCCGCCGATGGTCACCCATGTAACTGCGCATGTTGAGGTAGAGCGATCCATCCGCCAGTTCCACGATCGTGCTCTCGTTGGTAAACGCGCCCGGTTCTTCTCCACCCAGATTCCAGGTCTGGCCGCCGTCTCGGCTGTAGATCACGTGCGAACGCCACTGGTTGAATTCCGGCCCGGTGGAGTGATCGCAGGGAATCAATAGGCGGCCGTCCCGGGTCTGGATACCGTGACCGGGGCCGGTCGCATACCAGCGCCAATCCGGTTTCTTCACGCGTGCGCCGATGTTGACCGGCTTTGCCCAGGTACGGCCGTCGTCCTGGCTGTGCGTTACCCACACGTCGCGAACTCCTTTTCCCTGGTTGATTTCGCTTTCGGAAATGTGGCCGTCGTTCCAGGTCATGAGCAGCCATATCGTTCCCGTCCGGCGATCCAACACCGGCGCGGGATTTCCACAGGTATTACCGCCGTCGTCCCATACCACTTGCAGCGGTTCCCAGGTCGAACCGCCATCGAGACTGCGGCGCAACACCAGATCGATGTTTCCCGAATCGCCGCGTCCTTCCTGGCGTCCCTCGCAGAAGGCCAGGATGGTTCCGCGTGCGGTCACCGCCAGCGCCGGAATGCGGAAGGTGTGATAGCCCCCGGTTCCCGAAACAAAGATCGCCTCCTGATGAAACGGCTGCTGGCCATTCTGAGGATCTTCGCCCGGCGATTGAACTCGGAATGGAGGAGACGCACAGGAAATCGACAGAACGCAGCACAGTAGTCCCGCGAATAACAAACGAAATGCGTGTATGGAACGTTGCATGGGATTTCCCTTTCCAGACAGTCAATCAAACCATGACCGATTGTACGAAACACACTCGATTTTGTCTATCGGATGGTTATGGGGGGGTGGAGAACGACGTCCACCGTCCGGGGTGGATGGATAATACACGCTCACGATTTCCGCATGACGACGATGTCGTGGTAGGTGCTGGCGCCTTGTTCGGCGATGTCCACGATGGAGAAGATCGGCGACCAGTGTTTTTGGATGTAGTGCGGGGTTTGGAAACTGGCGCG
>CAZFOX010001042.1:0-1669 GCA_964520565.1 uncultured bacterium
ATATTCATCCTTCGTAAAACGGCTAACATCTGCCGTTGCGCTTCACAAAAAAGATCCAACACCGGGCATTGGGTTGGCGCTTCGCAACCTCTGTTTTCCCAGGGACATCGGTATTCGCCGATGTCCCGGTCGATCGCGGTTACCACATCGGCGATCGTGACCTCCCGGGGAGGGATCCGGTAGAGAAACCCTCCGTTCCTTCCCCGGATCGACTTCAGGATACCCGCCTTGACCAACGAAAGCATCACCCGCGCCAGATAACTCTCCGAAGCCCTCACTGCCTGAGCCAGCTCATGAATCAACACCGGCTCACCCTTCGAGTTATGAGCTATATACACCAATGCATGAATTGCCAAATCCAGACTTTGTGAGAATTTCATGATGTACAGATAACCTGACTTCGTCAATCAAGTTACCATATTAAATTCATTCGTGTCAAGAGTATATTACAATCGATCTAATTTTTCCTTTGAAAGTCTTTTAGAATCCGCTATCTACTATCGTATCTCCAGATAAAAAACTCACAACCATTCCTTCCCGGTCTTCTGCAAGGATTCTCTGGTTGTTCTATCGATAAGTATCTGCTAATATTGTGATTAGGGAATAAGATTTACTCTTGGTTCTTTGCAATAGAGGCGACAATCACGTTGTATTAATTAAGTATATCTAAAACATATGGAAATGTAACCCGCCAAGGTGGGATTTCCCCACGAAACCGGGATCGAATCCAAGATCGCTTAATTATCGGGAATAAGCATTAAAAAAGAACGGGTTTGGGGATACAATTTTAGGTAAGATATTGCCAAAGAAATTACCAAGGAAATTGCCACAGATCGTGTCAATTCGCAATCTTTTATAAATCGGAAATTATGAAAAGACATTCTTTCCTGGCCCGGCTCGCGGCGTTGTTTTTGATACTGCTATGGGCTTCTGGACACGATTCCCCTCGGGGATACGCCCAGGGATTGGAGTCCAATTCGCAGTCCTCTTTCCATTTCTTGTTCTGGCCGGCATTCGGATCGTTGTCTCCAACCGTTTACCAGGGATTGCCTTTCAGCCAATCGCTCCAGAAAGCCTGGCAGGATAGCCGGTTGTTGATCTTTCTCGGCCGTCCCCTGGCCTGCATTCATCCCAAAACCGATTCTCTGGAAAAATACCTCCAAACCATTCTCTATTCCCGCCCCGAGTGTATCGAAGGCGATGCCGGTCTTTTGGAAAAGGAAATCAACCAAAAAGAGCGATTGTACGATCCACTCTTACTACGGATTCCCCAAGAATCGAATAACCGAATCGAACTGCGCGGTGAGATCATTTTTCTCGATCGAGCCGGTCTCTGGCAGGGCCGCCTGGGTGTGATCCACTCCCAATACGAAGTAGGGGGAGGATCTCAAATCGATTATTGGAAGCAGGAAACCGGCGCGGTTCCAGATATAGTTACCCTCTTTTCGCCCTGGGAAGCGCTTCGTCACCTGATGGTGGGCAGCATTCAGGCCGCCGCCGTTCCAGTTGGCGCTCTGGAGGCTTTTCTCAAGGAACATCAACGGGAGGATCTTTTGGATCGCGTGATCCGCATCCGGATGCCGGAAATGACCGATCTCCCCATCATCTACCTGCGGCACGATCTGTACGTCGATCCACGGATGCGCACGCTGATTGCGGAAACGTGGTT
>CAZFOX010001043.1:0-1659 GCA_964520565.1 uncultured bacterium
CTTCTACCGGCCAGTTCCATGGCATGTCTATTTCTTCGGCCACCAGTCTTAACTTAAATCCGGAGCCTGCTTTGCGCCAAAACAGAGGCATCTCAGCATTTTTGAAATTTCGCCAGTTCCAACCTTCTTCCGTCCAGAAAGACGGTTCGGAGTATCCCCCCTCTTCCATGAAACAGGCGTATTGATCGCGGCTGACCTCGTAGCGGCCGATCCAGAACGTGGCCATTTCAACGACATGCGCCGCCGGTTCGTGATAAGAAATCCGGTAGCGAATCCTCTCGATACCCGACGATCCGGCGATAAAGGGGCCGGCGGGAATCCGGATCGTCTCCGGCTCGATCAAATCCCGGCTCCATACATCTGGCGGTATCCGCACGATCGAGAGTAGAATGATCCCCAACAAAACAAACAATCCGGTAAGGGATGGGGTTTTCTTGCATTGCGGATAATCGCACGAGCGGCTCATAGTGTCTCGCTTCGTTCGCCGGGCGATGCGGCGTTCGTTCTGTTCCTGGCAGGCGGTCTGGCGCTCCGGTTGTTTTACTGCTTCCAATTGACGCCCTACACTACCGATCTGTTGCGAAACCTTGGTTTCGGCAAGGCGTTTAGGGAGTACGGTTTCGCGGTGTACGATCTGACGGCGTTCGATCTCTCGCCCTGGCCCTGCCAGTTCTTATGGCAGAACCATCACTACACCTATCCGCCCATGACTTTATTGCTTTTCGCCCTAATAGCCAGTATCCACACATCGCTGGCTTGGGGCAAGATGGTCTTGACGCTTTTCGATGGATTGAGCGCCTGGGCGATCGGCAAAGCCAGCGGCGACCGGTGGCTGACGGTCTTGTATTGGCTCAATCCCATAGGACTCTGGTTTACCTCCCGCGAAGGACAGTTCGAAGGATACGTGGTCTTTTGGACGGTACTCGCGGTCTGGGCGCTGATGCGAAAGAAACCGTGGGCGTACGGCCTATGGGGTCTCGCCGTGCAGACCAAATTCTTCCCCATCCTACTCGCGCCGCTGTTTCTGGAGCGGATGTCGTGGAAAGAACCGAAACGACTGGCGCGCGAATTCGGCTGGGGTTTGGCCGCCATTCTGCCCAGCCTTCTGGCATCGCTGTGGGGCGAATATCCCAGCCACCTGCTGGAACGGAATTACGTTCCTGCCGTTAATCCATTGACCTGGAACCTGAGCGATCCCACCCAATACACCCATTTCCCCCACTGGCTGATTTTCTCACACTGTTTGATATCAGTAGGGTTTCTTTTCTTTTGCTTATATGGAATAAAACGCACGCAACGTATCACGCCCTGGTTTGCGCCAATGATGTTTGTCATTCTGATCCGTTTTAGTAAACTGGCGCAATTCTGGTATTTCTTAGTGGTTCCCGCACTATGCCTGCCGGTGGAGGATCGGCTTCTGCGAAGGATTCTTTTCGCCTGGAGCGCCTGTTTCGGAATAATCAGTCTCCATTCGATTTTTATCGGCCCTATCGGCTATCTCAATCCACCCGATGTACTAATTCTTCTTCAGAAAGCGTTCTGGGGATTTTAACGACCAACCTTCTTCCTCCGCATTGAAACCCCGCTTTTCTTTCCCCCCTTTACAAATTCGTTCATACTTGTTTTATTTCCAGGTAGATTATCTTTTATTTGTAGGTA
>CAZFOX010001044.1:0-1656 GCA_964520565.1 uncultured bacterium
AATTTGTACTATCCTAGATATTGGATGGTTTAATTTCAATAAGATTCGAGATTCATTTATGGATTATAAAGACTATTATAAAATATTAGGTGTAGACCGAAAAGCAAGTGAAGATGAAATCAAACGTGCGTACCGAAAATTGGCTTTAAAGTACCATCCGGATCGTAACCCGAATAATAAACCGGCTGAAGAAAAGTTTAAAGAGATAAACGAAGCTTATCAGGTTTTGAGTGATCCGCAAAAACGCGCTCGGTACGATCAATTGGGCGATTCGTATACCCAATGGCAGCAGCGCGGTGCCCCAGGTGGATTTAATTGGGATGAATGGGCAACCTATCCGGGCGGCGGTAATGTGCGTGTAGAAGTAGGGGATATCGGCGATTTGTTTGGCGGCGGTTTGGGAGATTTTTCGGAATTTTTCCGCCGAATTTTCGGAGGTATGCCAAATATGGGCAGCTCGATGCCTCATTCGAGGACATCCACACGAACCCCAAAGCCTGCTTACGAGTATCGAACCAGCATTTCTCTGAAAGAAGCTTATGAGGGAACGACGCGCCGTATCGAAGTGGATGGCAGACGGTTGGAAGTGAAGATTCCAGCCGGGGCACGTTCTGGCACGAAAGTCCGCATGACAGATGCCGTTTCAACACCGGATGGACATAAAGGTGATTTGATCATTCTCGTTGATGTTCAGGATTCTCCGGGTATTGAGCGTAAGAACGACGACCTTTATAATGAAGTTAAAGTGGATTTATACACAGCAGTCTTGGGCGGCGAAGTGAAAGTACCTACCTTGAGCGGCGAGGTCGTGCTTAAAATTCCCCCGGGAACCCAGCCCGGGCAAACCTTCCGCTTGGCGGGAAAAGGAATGCCGCAGATAAAAAACCCTTCCAAGCGCGGCGATCAATTCGTACGGGTTAATGTCCGCATTCCGCGTGAATTAACTCAGGAACAAAAAGCATTGTTCATGAAATTGGCTGGCAAGAAATAGATCTGTTCATACTCGCTTATTTATTTGTAAAAGGTTTTCCCAAAAAAATTATTATTTAGTATGAAACGGAGGATGATTGGATGCTAACTGAAAACGATCTGCGTGAATTGCTTGCATTTAAGGGGAAAGGACCTGTCCTCAGTATGTATTTGAATATCGAGCCATCTGAAGGGAGCGCTGATGCCCATAAGCTGCGCCTGCGCAGTATGTTAAAAGAAGCCAATCTGCCTGAGGATAGTGAGGTGGTCGAACGGTTTTTCGATCATGAATTTGACTGGAACGGGCGAAGTGTGGCTTTGTTTTCATGTGCGCCGGCATCGTGGTTCCGGGTATATTCACTGGCAATTCCATTACGCAGTCGGGTGCGGGTTGGGGATCGTCCGCATGTAAAACCGCTGGTAGATATACTGGATGCTTATGGTGGATATGGCGTCGCTTTGGTAGATAAACAAGGCGCTCGATTTTTTTATTTCCACCTTGGAGAATTGATCGAACAGGAAGGTGTTTTGGGAGAAAGCGTGCGGCGTACCAAACGCGGCGGCGGTTCTCAAGCCCAAGGCAGACGCGGCGGTACAGCCGGGTTGACCAATTATGTCGATGAAGTAACAGGCAGGAATATTCGTGAAGCGGCAGATTATGCGGCGAAATTTTTCTCCGAGATGAAT
>CAZFOX010001045.1:0-1648 GCA_964520565.1 uncultured bacterium
TTCTAAGATTATCGGAGTGGACAGGCGTTTGTTTCATCCATCGATAGGAAAACGTCACTTCCGATGGTCGCGTTTCATCGATAATGTGGACTTTGTAAAGACTGCCGAAACTGCGGAGAAATTCTTTCAGGGTTCCCATACCACCACCTCCGCCCTCCTGGATTTGACCGGAGCCGGTAAAAACATGGACGGTATCAAAGCGGTCATCTTTTTCGAATCCCTCCAGGGGATGGTAGGCATACTCTCCCGAGGCTACCACGACATCCCGCTCCACCTCTTGTAATTCGAAAGAAATGGGTTCTTCCAATTCTTCCCTTATTATTTTCTCCAGGGCCAGGATTCTTTCTTCAGCCGTGGAAGGTATGCGAACGATCCAATCTCCATTGACGTTGATCTTCAGTAAATCATCAGACCCATCAAATTCAAAAGAGGCCAATCCGAGAGGAAATGTTAAAACATGGCTTAATGGAGTATCGCTGCCACCAAAACTCATCCCCCAATTCTTCAACTTCCCGTCCCAATGAAAAACCATCGAGGAAGGACCATGGGGGATGGCTTCCGACTGGGATTTGTGCTCCGTGATATAATATTCTTGCCGTTCTGGGATGAATGGAGCCGGGATGCGTTTCAATACCTCATCGTTCTCAAGGCGGTAGAGCGCATAGAAATTCTCTTTCCAGTTTTTTTTGATTTTTTCTAACGGGAGATCGTTGAGTGAAACGCCAATAATCTTGCCGATTGTTTCATGAGATTCCGTTCCTATCAGCTGAATAGCCAAGACTTTGCTTTCTGAATCTATAATGAAGTTGAAGGGGGTTTCGGTAAGTTTATATTTTTCAGTTAGTTTTATATTATCTTGACGATCCAAGACTTGTGGCCAGAGTAACTGTTCGGAATTGGCGAAATCGATCGCTTCGTCCTCGGACGCATTCGTACATATTCCGATAGCATTCAGCCCCGAATCGTGAAAACGCTTATAAATGAGATTCACCGACGTAACGATTTCCCGGGTTTGCGCGGAGTGGATGTCCCAGAATTGGATGAATAGATATTTTCCTTTCGGCGGCCGTAACGATACCGACATTCCTTCTATGCTGAGTAATTGAAGATCGGGGATTCTATCGCCGATTTGCAGTGGGGAATTCGGTACCGCGACGTTCCCTATCAGAATTAGGCATAATCCAATTACCATCACAATCGTTTTATTCCATTGAGGATATCGTTTCATTGGCGTTTTCCTTGAGTTGAGTAATTATGTAATATAACGCATCCATGGCTACAGAGACTATAAATTTGCAAACAATATTTTTATGGCATTGAGAGTCAAAGGATTATCCATAATATCTCGTGACTGTATTGGTGTTATAGAACACAATAACAGATTTTTTGAGAAAAAAGATTTGTTTTTCGGACTTTCAATGAGGAGTATCTTCCTAAATATGGGGCGAAATGATGTGATTGATAGGGATTAATCGGGAGTTTGGGAGGTGAATGCCGGATTAGATTGCTTCACTGCGTTCGCAATGACAGGAGAGGAATGTGGATGAAAGGCAGCCCTCACCCCGGCCCTCTCCCGGAGGGCGAGGGAGTTTGGATTGCTTCACTGCGTTCGCAATGACAGGAGAGGAATGTGGATGAAAGGCAGCCC
>CAZFOX010001046.1:0-1646 GCA_964520565.1 uncultured bacterium
GTGCGGATGGCGTCGACGTTGATCCCGGCCTTGGTGGTTCCAATATTGACCGAGGAACACAGCCGTTGGGTTTGGCTCAACACCGCCGGAAGAGAATGAATCAGGATTTTTTCTCCCTCCGTTACGCCTTTCTGCACCAAGGCGGTATACCCGCCGATCAGGTCGACATTGGCGTCGGCGGCAGCGCGATCCAACGCTCGGGCGATCTGCAGCGCGTTTTCCAGTTTGTGGCCCTCCAACAGGCGGCTGACGGGAGAAACGGCCAATCGTTTGTTGACGATCGGCAGGCCGTATTTGGTGGTCAGACGGTTGCAATGCGGCACGAGATCTTTGGCCAGGGAGTGGATTTTCTTATATACGCTGACGGAAGCCTTGGCGATATCGGGATTGGCGCAATCGTCGATGTTGATGCCCATCGTCACGGTACGGACATCGAGGTTTCCTTCTTCCAGCATTCGAACGGTGTTGAGAATGTCGTCTATTCTTCGCATTTTTCCATCTTAAATAACTGCCGAATTGAAAAGATATCGTTGGCCGCGCGAAACAGAAATTCGTGTTGCAGTGTGGCGACCAGATCGATGGAAGAAACCAAGGTTTGCAATTCGCCCTGGAGTTGTTTGATATCGATTTCCGAAGGGATGGATACTTCGCCGATATGAGTTACGTGATCGCCCTGGATGGTGAAGAAATAATCTTCAATGTTGATACTGTTTTCCGCCAGGTAGGTCGTGACTGTTTTTAATATGCCGGGGCGGTCTCTGCCGGTCAGCGTTAAAATATAACGATCGGTTGTTCTCGATTTTGAGGTCGGCCGGTTTTCTTCAAAGTCCCGGATGACAACGGAGGCGTCGCCCGGTTCGAAGTTATTCTCGATCGCTTCGCGAATGTGTTCTTTGGTATAGGGGGTCTGAAACTTGGCGGTCAGAATCACGGTGAAATAGCCGTGAATGACGGTCTGGCTCATGCCGTCGATGTCGCCGCCCAGATCGGTGATGGCGGACGTGATCCGTTTGATGATTCCAATGCGGTCCGGAGCCAGCACGGAAATGACGCATTTGGTTTGTTGGGTAACCACGGTGTATCTCCAAAGCCATTCCCTCACCCTTGTCCTCTCCCGGAGGGAGAAGGAACCTATACGCATGGGAACATAAGAATGAGGAGTTATCGATTTACTATACTTCTACTTCATCATGGCCGGATTTCGAAAAACGGGCAAGACTTGCCGCGCCCCCTATCCGTCCGGCATCCATTCTGGCTCCTTCTTTCGACTTGCCGATGGCTTATACCAGGCGGATGCGAAGGTGATGCTACTTATCCCGTTTGGCGAAATAGGCGTCGGCGAAGTCCAGTATCCGGTTCCAATAGGCGATGTTCAAAGTATGTTTGGTGTCGCGCCGGTGTTGTAGAAGATTGCCGGCCGTTTTCCCGTTGATAGGTTCTTCCTCGCGAATCACACCCTCGCCGATCATGCCTTCGGTTCCCAGGAACTTATATACTTTGTCGGCGGCTTTCAGGTTTCGCAGAGCACTTTCGAAATTGGCCCAGGTATCCTGCAGACCGGCGGTTTCCAGAAGAGCGCGCGGGGCGACAAGCGCCACAAGTAGATGCTGGTCGAAGGGGATTTTGGCTTCGTTGTTATTAAATTT
>CAZFOX010001047.1:0-1642 GCA_964520565.1 uncultured bacterium
AGCGGATGAAATGAAAAAAGGATCGAACGAAACCCATTTTTCTTTTTATTTATCCTTTTCGCAGCCGCGCCGCAAAAGCGCCGTCCATATTCCATACCGGAGGGAATAGGGAAAGAAAGCCTTCCGGAGTTACCGCATCGCGCAAATCCGGCGGAAGATAGGGTTGCACCGATTCGATGCGGAACTCGGGATGACGTTCCTGGAAAGAGGCTACGACCCGTTCGTTTTCTTCCGGAGAGAGGGTACAGGTTCCATAGACCAATACGCCTCCTTCTTTTAAGTAGGGTTGCACGTTCTCTAAAATCTGCAACGCCTGGCGGCCAAACTTTTTCATATCCTGCGGTTGCAGACGCCACCGCAGGTCGGGATGGCGTCGAAATGTTCCCCAGCCCGAGCAGGGAGCATCGACAAGAATGGCATCAAACGCTTCGCTCTCCAAGGGGAGCCGTTTTTGCAACGCATCGATTTCCCGAATGGTAACGCCAGGCAGACTATCGCGCTGAATTTGTTCGGATAGGGATTGCAACCGGTCCTGGCTACGGTCGCTGGCCAGAACGAACGCCCGGTTCCCGGTCAAGTCGGCCAGGTGGCGGGTTTTGCCGCCGGGCGCCGCGCAAACGTCCCAGATACGCCACCCCGGTTGCGCGTCCACAAGGGGAGCGATCAGCATGGCCGCTCCATCCTGGACAGCCCAATGCGGATTGGCGAAGAGTTCTCGGGGAGGGCGGGAATCTCCCTCCAGGATCAAGCGGCCGGGAATGCGTTCGTCGGCCCGGGCGTCGATTCCCGCGGAACGCAGTTCCTGGAGAGCCGCCTCGCGGCCGATTCGCGTCCTCAAGGAAAGCGGCGCCTGCGTGTTGTTGAATTCGCACAATGATTGGACGTTCTCTTTGGGCCAGATATCGAGCCAGCGTTCCACCAGCCATTGGGGGTGGGAATGCACGGCCGCCAGCCAGGCGGAGAATTGGTTTTCCGGCGAGGGGAACGGGATTTCGTTCCGAGTGCGCGTGACCGTTCGCAGAACGCCGTTCACGGCGGGGGCCAGGCCAGAGAATCGGTGTTTCCGGGCCAGATCGACCGCTTCGGAAAGTATGGCGTAATCGGGAACCCGATCGAGATACAGAATCTGATAGACGGACATTTCCAGTATGCGCTGCACGGTGGGGGGAAAATCGATCAGCCGGGGAGCGGCGTGGAGCAGAATGTGGCGCAGGCGTCCCCACCAGCGGCAGGTTCCCGACACGATATCGCGCGCCAGCGCCAGATCGCGCTCGTCCGGGCACAGCGGTTCCAAGCGGGAAAGAGTATCCAGCAGGGTTTTCCCCTCCGACAAGACGCTTTCCAGGACAGTCAACGCGGCGAGACGCGCGGGCGAGCAGGCGTGGCGCGGGCGAGGTTTATGCTGTCGAGATTGCGGCATGGGATTATCGATTGTTTCTTGGCGGTTTGGGTGGTTCGAACCAGGTGAGTATTTTATCCCGTTGGAACGGGGGTGGGAAGTTGGAGCGCGGGCGTCCTCGCCCGCGTGCCGGGGGGAGTGGCGGGGATTGCCTGAACCACCGATTGACACAGTTGACGCCGATGGCACAGTTCAAGGCATGGGCACGGGGGGAGGTGGACGGAGCGCGGGCGTCCTCGCCCG
>CAZFOX010001048.1:0-1638 GCA_964520565.1 uncultured bacterium
ATCGCATTCCTCGAAACCGTCAGGGATGTTGATCAGGCTTTCAAGAAAACGGCCGAAACAGCTGGTGTACAGTGATGTTCGCGTTTTGGAATAGGAAGGAGGGCGCCGGCGAACCGATATTCATGAGGCATGGCCGAGACAATGGGCCGGCTCGACGCTTCCTGTTGGATTTGCTCGATTCCGTGAAGACGATGACTGAAAGAATATTAATCCAGGAATCGCATAAACCAGCGGAATTTGTCAGCATTTTTATTTTACGCTCATCCCTATCCGAACACTGAAAATGAGGAATTCGTAAAAGGCAACGCGTTCTTTTCGTTCGAAAGCGGGCTGGGCATAATTCACACGACATTGACCCTGGGCGAAGTGAACTTCCCCCTAAAAACTGGACAGGCGGGATAAGTGCATTATTACCGGCCTTTTTGAAAAAGGAGGCATGGTACAATGCAGGTCATGAGACGTCACCACGACGCGGCGGTGAAAGCCAGGGTGGCGTTGGAAGCGATCAAAGGGGAAAAGACAATTGCTCAGATTGCGGGAGAATATGGGATCCATCCTAACCAGATTCGGATCTGGCGGAATCGAGCCTTAGGGGTTTCCCGGCCGGAAATCTTCAACCGTGACCGAGGGGGTCAGTTCACGAGCCCGGATTTTGCCGGGCGGCTTGAGTCCAAGGGGATTCGAATATCGAAGGATGGCCGCGGCCGGGTGGTCGAAAACATTTTCATCGAGCGGCTGTGGCGGACGGTTAAATATGAAGAAGTCTATCTCCACGCCTACGAAACGGTGGATCAGGCGCGTCGACGCCTGGCGGACTGCTTCATGTTCTACAACACCGAGCGGTTGCATTCAGCGCTGGGCTATCGAACGCCTCGGGAAATTGATTTTGGCGGATCGGATCACCCGGATCCTCCGTCTTCGTTCGAGCTGAGAGTCTAGGATGAATCGCAAGGAGATCGCCGATCCAAGGGCAATCTGGAGCGGCTTTTTTCGGCCGGAGCGAAAACCCGGCCATTTCAAGGTCCTTGGCGTTCCGCGAAGCTACGAAACGGCTGGGGCGAAATGCCCCTAATTTTCCCGCCTGTTCTGTCCAAAGAACGGGGGGAAGCTCATTGCCTCGGAGTTTTTGGAAGGACTATTATCACGTAAATTATGTTTACAAGGAGAGAATAATGAGTGCATTTTCAAGACTTAGGGAAAATAATCAAAAGATATATGAAATTGGATTTTGGTCTTCTTTACTGACTGCAATTCTAAATCTTTGGTATCTAATTGCTTTTGCGATTTATCAGCCAATTCTTCATGCTCCTTGGAACGGCATTGATTCCTATGCTGAATCCTTCAGGCAATTACCATTTTTGGCGTGGGTAATTCCCTGTTTTTTACTCCCGCTAGCATTTTTAACTATGATAATTACAATTTACATTTTGGTTGAAGCGGAAAATAAAATGTGGAGTCTTTTTGCATTAGTTTTTGCGGTAATTTACACAACGATAATAAGCACAAACTACTATATACAGATGGCCGTAGTGCGGCATAACCTTATTTATAAAATGACTGATGGGATATCATTATGGCTTTATGCAAATTATTATCCATATACGATTCCCGGCGCGCTAGAAGGGATTGGATATTTTT
>CAZFOX010001049.1:0-1632 GCA_964520565.1 uncultured bacterium
TATTGATCGGCTGCCGTCCAAGGCGAAGCATAGATGTTACCTTGCGTATCCACGAACATGCCGAAGACGGTTCCATGCAGCGGCGGTTCTCCGGGGGGAGGATAAATCTGCCGCCAGGTTTTGGCGTCATCGTCGCTGGTTATGATATAGCCGTTGTCCGTTCCCGCGACTACCCGTTCTCCAAAAGGGGAAGCGGGTTCTCTTACGCAATACGTCGCAGCGATGACATGTTTATTATGGTTTGGTTCTTCGCCGAAGTCCAAATCTTCCACTTCAAACTCCAAATCCTCCATTGCCGGATCGACTACCAGTGCATACCGTCCGCCGGTTTGCGCATCGGTTCCCACTCCCAAACGGTATTGGTAATTCGGATCGATCTCGGCGTTTTGAATGCGGGCAATATGAATGTCATGGCCCGGAGAATGCGCTGTGGAGATTTTACTCCAATCCCCGCCGGCATCGTTCAGGCGGCGTCGTTCCAAAGTTAAAACCGGTTGAGGGAGATAGTGCGCATTCGGATCCTCCGGCTTATAAATATGGCCAAACAGCCCAATACTCATTTTGGGGGAGGTAAAGGGCGGCAACAAATCGTAATAAAGGATTTGATCTTTCCCGTCCAGATTACCCAATTGGATTTCACTGGTATGAATGGTGAGATAGGTTCCTGATGTTCCAGATTGGGAATAAACGATTTCCGAATCAACCAAACTTAAAATAAATAAAAACGTCAGCAGCCTCATAGCATAAGTCTCCCCAGACTTTTTTGGGGGAAAACATAGCAAAAAGGGGATGGGATTGTCAAAGTCATTAGTAGTTATTTTTTTGACAAAATAACCTCTCGTGATCATAATGGAATTGCAATCCAATCGGAACAGGATATTTTCATGAAAACTCGTTTGATTTCCATTAGGAATTTACGCGAGATTCGTATATTCAAAACGATCCTGGTATAAACCGGTATGACGAACGAAGTAAAATTACGAATTCAAGACAGAACCATTATTATTTCCCGTATACCCAATACTCGCGCCGGTTGGGCGGAAGCCGCTAAACCTGCGCATCTCCGCGGGCATGATCAATTACTGGATCCCATGACTTCTACGCATATTATTTGGAAAAAATGGATATAGACACGATAAAAAATGAAATTCACATCGTATTTTCTTCACATGCGACAGAGAATGGATCGGGCTATAATAAAATTGGAGTGGATTGAAGATACAATTAAAAATCCCATCAATACTGAAATTCAATCCGATGGAAGAATTCGAAAGTGGAAAAAGATTAAAGCTGTAAACAAGTACCTCCGAGTCATATTATTACCGGATGGAGAGACGGTTCATAATGCTTTTTTTGACCGCAGTTTTAAAGGAGATCTGAGATGAAAATCAAATATTTTTCTGATACCGATACCGCTTTAATGGAATTTTCCGAGAAAGAAGTAGCGGAGACGAAAGAAATTAATGAGAATATTTATATTGATTTGGATGAATCGGGTAATTTAGTTGCCATGACGATTGAACATGCTCGGCAACAAGCGAATCTTCCCTATTTATCATATGAACCAATGGAAATAGCCGTCTAAAGAGAATTAACAATATCCAGTGTAAAAACATTCTCCGAAATATACCC
>CAZFOX010001050.1:0-1629 GCA_964520565.1 uncultured bacterium
AGCGAAAAAACAGGATCGCACCGCCGCACTGCTCCTTCATGGCCAGATACTGCCGCATCATGGGCGAGAAATCGTCGGCATTCGCCGCGGAGGGAGGCGTCTTGTTCATTCGTTCCTTCGATCCTATCGTTCTCGATTGACATCCGAAAAAATAGATTCTGTCAAGGCGATTCTGCGAGTTGATCTCTAAGAATACGTCTGGAGCCTTGAAAGAATTTTCAGATACCCGAATTTCAAATATATTTAGCTGATTATTATGAACGATCTCGCCGCTTATCATAAGCGGCGGAAAGAGATTTGTTGAGAGAACGAATTTACTTGATATTTTAGGATACTCAAGAGTGCGAAGTTCTCAAGCATTTGACATTTAAGTATAGTAAAAACAAATACTTGAGATGTTTCATGTGATATGGTTCAACGTTTGTGTAACTATCTGAATTATCAAGATTTACAAATTTATGTCAGTAGAACTTCGCACTCGTCAGTAGGATAGTTCAATTATAAATAAGAAGAATCGAGACTACACTTAATTCCGAGGATTCCCATGAGCGATTTTTGGCTTCAATGCGTTACTTCTCAAGGCCTCTTTCCCAATGAATGTGCCGTATCTACAAACACCGTGGATGGAGACACAGTCACCTTTTTTGCCGATAAAGCATTCATTGAAAGACCGGATCGAGAAGGGCCGAATTCTGTTCGCGTAAGGGCTGCATCTACTGATGCTAATCGTTATCATGTTATTCTCCCCGCAGATCCCTTTGAATCCAGCAATAATATTGTCGTTTCAAGCGATCAAATTACGGGTAGAATCTCATGATTCTTTCCAATGAGGCAATTAGAAGAGCGGTTCGGGAAAACCGAATCCTTCTCGATCCCTCTCCCCGCGAGCCTTTTGATACCACTGCTGTCGATCTTTGCCTTGGTGAGCATATTCGTGTTCCAAAAGAAAATCTGCAGATCGTAATCAATCCTCAAAAAGGTATTACAACGACACTTAGGGAAATCTATAAAGAAGAGAGAATCCCTCATACTCATTATTGTCTGGAACCAGGAAACTTTATACTCGGACAAACGATGGAACGAATCGAACTCCCACTCATTCCCGATGAATTGGGAAACGTTTTAGCAGCGCGAGTGGAAGGGAAAAGTTCACTGGCGCGTTGCGGTTTGTTGGTTCATTTTACTGCTCCAACGATCCATGCCGGATTTCAAGGCAACATTACTCTCGAAATGATCAACTTGGGTAGATACCCAATTCAACTTCAATTTAAGATGCCGATATGCCAATTGATTTTTGAGATCGTACAAAGCAAACCAACATCCAATCCAAGCCAGTTCCACGGCCAATGTCGTCCGGAAGGATAACTCCAATCACAATTCTTTCTCGATTAGCATAAAATTTTAGTTGCAAGATACTGCTAAACTCCACAGATCGACAGAATCCTTCCTTCATGGAGCGCGGGCGTCCCCGCCCGCGTCATATCAAATCCATCCTCCCTCCTCAACCTGAAGACCCAGGCGCCCCAAATATCCATCCCGAATATTCCGATCCAGACAAATAAATATCTCAGAAATAGAAAATCCCCTCTCTCCCCCCGATTAATCCAAGTTTTTTCTCCCCACTCCCCT
>CAZFOX010001051.1:0-1626 GCA_964520565.1 uncultured bacterium
ATTCGATCCTATCGAAGAAAAATTTTGGAAAACGGAAACCGGGTCTCATCCGCGTTTTCAGGCCGCCCTGCGCATGGATCCTTTATTGATGAATTGGGATTCCGCGTCCACGCAAATCCGGAATCAGGGATCTAAGGTCAGCAATACATTCAACGATTCTTCCGCCAGTCAGGTTCAACAATTTCTTCGGGATTGGGCGGATCGAATGAAACCCCGTTACCTGGCCGTATCTCTATCGCCTTCTTTCACCTATCCGGATACTACCGTCCGTACACGCATCCTCGAGAGTTGCATTCTTCCGTTTGCTTCCGAATACAAATTGCCACTCGCCTTGATGATCGGCGTGAAAAAACTGATCAATCCCGAACTGGAACTAGCGGGCGACGGCGTAGGAAAAACCGATCTCAGCTGCCTTGAAAATCTTTGTCTCAAATATCCTCAAAACCGGTTTCTTGTTACTTTACTGAGCCGTGAAAACCAGCACGAACTCTGCGTGCTGGCGCGGAAATTCAGTAATCTTATGCCATTCGGCTGTTGGTGGTTTTTGAACAATCCCAGCATTATTGAAGAAATTACCCGGGAGCGTCTCGAACTATTGGGTTGGAGTTTTATCCCCCAGCATTCCGATGCACGAGTGCTCGACCAGTTGATCTATAAATGGGCGCACTCCCGGCGGATTATCGCGGACGTTCTTGCCGATAAATACCGCGATATTATGGAAACGGGTATGAATCTTACCCAGGAAGATATCCAGCGCGATGTAAAACGGTTGTTTCGGGATAACTTTGAAGAGTTTGTTCCCCAAAAGGTCTCTTGATGGTGATCGCAGATTCTGAGATCGGTTCCCAAAAAGATGTACGTTCCTTTCATAACGCTTATTTCTTTACCGCTGTAAAAATTCCCTTGTCGGTTAATGTCAATCCATAGGATTCGTAACCCGTAATCAGAATATCTTTATTGTTATAGGTGAATTTCGCATCTCCGCTGAGTGTTTTTCCCGCGCCGCTTTCCCCCTCAAAGTTGACGAAATAATCGATCTCTTCCGTTGGATTCAAAGGATTGGCATCCCGTATCATGATGACGCCTTCGAATTTTCCATCGCTTTCCTCATACGAAAATGTGCCAAGAAACTCTGTTTGATAGCGATCGAGAAGGATGATGACTCCGTCCTCTGTAATCGTCGCGTCAAACACGCGATGGATGTTGGTTCCAATTAACGTGTAATGGAGAAAGTCGAAGGTCCAGGTCCCTAAAATCTCTTGGATCGTTAGAGGGGGATGGGGTATGGGAGTTGGCGTGGGATCATGGATATCCGGTGTGGGTGTGGGTTGATGAGTGACCGGTATATCGGTTAGGTAACTCTGATGCCATGCCGCCGAAAGAAAAAAGAGGTCTTTTTTATCCACCCGGCCGCTGTTATCGAAATCGAGCCGATGAAAAGCATTATAGTAGTTGATTTGCAAATCGTACCAGGGCCAGTTTTGATCGAGTACGTAGATTGAGCCACCATGAAGAAACGATCCTATCAATTCGCCTTCCCGGATGGAGATACCGATCTGACTGAACGCGGCCTTCCTGGATGCTTGTGCATCGACCTTGAATAAAACCGCATTCCCGGATACCGGT
>CAZFOX010001052.1:0-1625 GCA_964520565.1 uncultured bacterium
GAGTCCGCGGAAAAACTGCTGACGCCGCGCACCCGCGCCATCATGCCCGTGCATCTCTACGGCAACGTCTGCGATATGGACCGCATCAACGATTTCGCCCGCAAGCACAATTTATTCGTGATTGAAGACAATGCTGAAGCTTTCGGCGGTTCTTACAAGGGAAAGAAAACCGGGACCCTGGGGCATATCGCCGCCTGCAGTTTCTGCCAGAACAAAACCTTCACCACCGGCGGCGAGGGCGGCATGATTACCACCGACGACGAAGACCTCGCCTGGAACGCCCGCAGCTTCCGCGATCATGGCTACGATGTCAAAGAGCGGCTCAATCTGCTTGAGATGGAACAAAAACTTCCGTATATCCATAACGTCGTGGGCTGGAACTCCCGCATGACCGAAATGCAGTCCGCCATCGGCCTGGCGGAACTGGATCGCATGGATAATTGGAACATGCCCACCCGGCGGCGTAATGCGTATATCATCCTCGAAAAACTCAAGGATATTCCTCAGATCAAATATCGCCCCGTCGATACGCCCGACCGGCAAAACGGGTGGTATGTACTCGCTTTCTCATTGGATATCGAGAATATGAAATGCGATATCCAACAATTCGTGAAAGCTGTTTGTGCGGAAGGCGCGCCCTGCTGGAAAGTTTTCTGGCCGCAATGCTACACCGAACGGGCCTATCGCGAACACAACGCATTCGGCCGCAGTGGATTCCCCTTCCGTTCCCGGGAATACGCCGACGCCGACAGCGTCGATTACAGCCGCGTGCAGGTTCCCAACGCGCTCTGGCATCAGGACCATACATTCACTTGCTTTGCTTATCCGACCTTCTCGCCGAAGGCCTGCGAACAGATCGGCGATGCCATCATCAAGGCAATCCATGCATACTCGTGAGGAGAAATAGAATTATCGGTACATTTCATGGACGGGCGAGACTCCTGCCGAGCCTTAGAATGGAATAACGAACCTGTAGCGGCGGGTTTCAAACCCGCCCTCCATCGTCAAGCCTTAGAATGGGTGGGTGCCAAGGGCAGTGTATTTTCTGCCCTTGAATCTCGATCGATCCACGCATCTCTTTTCTTGACGATTGTATAACCTGTTTGATGGGATACAGCGAAGCGTGTCCCATCAAAACCACTTGCATAAGAAAGGAAAACCAGCATGACGCAACGGATTCGATGGGGAGTGATCGGATCGGGAGGCATCGCCCGGCGGCGAACCATCCCGGAAGGAATCGTCCCGGCCTGCAATGCCGGCCTGGTGGCGGTCTACGACGTTCAATCCGGCGTCAACGAGGCGGTCGCGAGAGAGTACGGCGTTCATGCCCCCTCCAGCGTGGCGCAATTGCTGGAACTCGAACTCGACGCCATTTACATTGCCACTCCGGCTTATCTTCACAGCCAACAGGTTCTGGAATGCGCGCACGCCGGAAAGCACGTTCTTTGCGAAAAACCGCTGGGACTTTCGGTGAGCGAGGCTCAATCGATGATCGAAGCGTGCCGGAATGCGGGAGTCACTCTTGGGACGGGGCTGATGATGAGATTCCATTCGCAGCATCAGGCGGCGCTAACCATGATCCGCGAAGGAAAAATCGGTCAGCCCGTCTATGGCCGGGCACAACT
>CAZFOX010001053.1:0-1620 GCA_964520565.1 uncultured bacterium
ATCAACTGGCGAATCGGATCATCGTTAGATTGCTTCGCTTTGCTCGCAATGACATTACGATACATTGGTGTCATTGCGAACGAAGTGAAGCAATCTAAAAGTCGTATCGTTTATTCACTTTACAATTTTTACTGGTCGCTCTACGAGTAGATATCTTATCGTATCAACCACAAGAAAGGAATTTCTATGAAAATGTCAGGGAAAAATCAAACAGTAGGGCGAAGGAATAGTTGGATCGTTTGGATAACCATCTTCCTTCTGGTAACCGCAGTATTGGGAGCGTATGCCAAAATGGATCCGGTCGATAAACTGGATTGCCGATTGAAAGCGCTGTTGGGGAAAACCGATAGCACTATGGCCGAGCCTCTCGCCATCTCGGCGGGCGCAACCGGGAAGGTTTTCGTGGAAGTACGCCTGCATACCGCCGATCCCTCCGCCTTTGGCGAACTCAAAAAAGCCGGATTGGATGTCAAATCGAGTTTTCAAGGTCTCGTATCGGGAACCATCGCGCCATCCAAATTGCTGGATCTGGCCAATCTCAAAGTAGTCTCCACGGTTCATCCCTACTTTCGCCCCATAACGCGCGCCATTCAGGGAGAAGGCGTCAAGTCCCTGCGGGCCGACCTCCTTCGCGAAGCGACCCCCGGATTCGATGGAACCGGTATCAAAATCGGCGTCATGTCGGATTCTTTCGCCTGTGTTTCCGATGCATCGCCCCTCATTGAAGATATCGACGGCGATGGAATCGACGAAATCATGGGAACCGATTCCCAACTGGCCGGCGAACTTCCCGCCGTTATCGAATTACTCGAAGACGTCGATGAGAATCGGGGCGATGATGAAGGCCGGGGAATGGCAGAAATCGTTCACGAAATGGCCCCGGGTTCCGAAATCGCCTTTCATACGGCGTTTAACGGGCAGGCCAACTGGGCCGAGGGTATCGTTCAACTGGCCGAGGCGGGATGCAAGGTTCTGGTAGACGATGTCATCTATTTGACGATGCCTGCCTACCAGGATGGCGAAGTTGCGCAAGCCATTCAAAAAGTGGCGGAAGAATACGATGTGGTTTATTTAACGGCCGCGGGCAACCAATTCGACCAGTGCATCGAAACCGGGTACCGGGATATCGATCCCGAAAACGACGACGGTCCCTGGTCGAAACTGCCAAAAGGAAACGATTTTCACAATTGGGGTGCGAGAGTGAACGATAAATATCTCGATATCTATCTCCCCCCCTCCGCAAGCCTGCGAATATCGTTGTTTTGGGAGAACCCTTACAGCGGGACTCTCGGTCCTGGCGCCAGCACCGATTACGACGTATACGTCCTGGATGAATATGATAACTACATCGCAGCCTCCGATACCACTCAAGGGAACGAATCCTCGCCTATGGGCGATCCGTTTGAATTCCTGGGCGTTTCCAATCCCAGCGAAACCGATTTTCTGCATCTAAAAGTGGCGGTCAATAAACATCACGGCCCCCCCGTCGATTTCAAATTGTTCTTCTGGGGACCCACCATTCGGGTACAGAGCGATGTCCGGATGGGAGACGATCCGTTCATGATTGGCCATAACCTGTCGGATCGTCTGCTGAATGTGGCCGCCGTCCATGCCGCCGAA
>CAZFOX010001054.1:0-364 GCA_964520565.1 uncultured bacterium
AACCGGATGGGTGGCGCAAGGCCACCCATCTTGTTCCAAACCGTTGATAATGGAAATAGACTCGGTCTACTTTAATTCCTTGATCTTGATATTCGTAAACAACACCACATCGGTCTTGTGGTGATTCTGCAGGGCGATGTACCCCGCTTCCGGGAACGAGTTCTTCTCGTCGGTCCAATCCAGGGTTTGTTGGCCGTTTACCCAGATCTGAATGCGGTTGCCCTCGATGCGAACGCGCTGATGGATCCATTTGCCCTCGTGCACGTCGAAAAAGGCTTCCTTCTTCCAGTTCCCGTTTTCATCCACCAACAGATTGCCCGGGGCGAGTCCGTAAATCCCACCCGTGGGATTCTTCACGTCGTAC
>CAZFOX010001054.1:374-1611 GCA_964520565.1 uncultured bacterium
CGGATCCACCTGGATTTCATATCCCTTGGGAAATCCGCCGCCGGTTTTAACGCCGCGCACGAAAACGCCCGAATTGCCCATGCGGGGGCGGGCGATTCCCTCGGAGGGGACGCCCACATCGTAAGCGCACACATCCCACGATAGGTCGATATTCAGATAGGTTTTCTTGCTGAACAGATGGCTCGAACCGTTGGTGCTGAAAATGATTCCGTCGTTGATTTTCCAAATGCCTTCCCGGTCCCATTCCCAGCCTTCAAAGGTTTTTCCGTCGAACAGCAGTTTCCAGCCGTCCGCCTTCTCTTCGGCCGTCAATTCGTTCAAGGGGCCTTTCGGTGGATTGATGGCGGGATTGAAATTCTGTGCCATGGCGGGCGAAATCACCAACGCCGCCATACCCAAGAGCAGTGCGATTCCCCAGACTCGTTTCATGACGTTCCTCCGGATTGAATGAAAATGAAGGGGATAAATACCCATTTTCCCCAGTTCACATATAGCCCGTTCCTCTCCCTTCTGTCTAGTCCCCTATCCTCCTACCGTCTTGCCCTCCTTCACCCAAATGGTATAGTGGGGAAATTATTCATCTCAATGGAAGCGGTAAACCGATGAACGGAACGAACCGCCACGGCTTGCTTTTTTATGGGATTTTTTCGGTTTTTGCATTCGCGTTGACAGGTTGTGCGCCTCAATCCGCGAAGTTCCCCGCCAAATCGATATCGATCGTGGTTCCCTGGGACGCGGGAGGCGGTACAGACGCACTGGCCCGCTCCATCGCCCTGCAGGCCGGCAAGGAATTCGGCCAACCCGTTAATGTACTGAACCGCTCCGGCGGCGCGGGCGCTATCGGCCACTCGTTCGGCGCTGCCGCCCGCCCGGACGGATACACGGTCACCATGATTACCTACGAACTCTGCACCTATGCCCCGCTGGGAAGGTTGCAGCTTCGTCCCTCCGATTTCCAGCCGGTTATTCAACTCAACGAAGATCCCGCCGCGATTACCGTACACGCCGATTCACCCTGGAAAACCCTGAAAGAGTTACTGGACGATGCCAGGAACCGCCCCGGAAAAATCACGATCGGGAACTCCGGCCCAGGCGCGGTCTGGCACGTCGGCGCGCTGAAACTGGAAAAACTGGCGGGAGTTCAATTTACCCACGTTCCCCATAACGGCGCCAAACCCGCTGTCACCCAACTGCTCGGCCGCCATATTGACGCTGTCTCTGTCAGCCCTGCCGAGGT
>CAZFOX010001055.1:0-1609 GCA_964520565.1 uncultured bacterium
CGAAAGGAAATCTCCGGCAGATCGAAAGCGTTTCCGATCTTCTGCGGGATGACGTGCGGGTGGCGCTGGCCAATCCCGAAGCCGCCGCCGTCGGCCAAATCACCCGGCAACTGCTGGAAGAGAACGGCATTTGGGATGAGCTGGAATCGCGGGTGACTGTCTTCAAACCCACGGTCAACGACATCGCCAACGATGTAACGATCGGTTCCGTGGATGTAGGGATCGTATGGGATTCGGTCGCCGCTCAATATCCCAATCTCGAAATCGTCCGTTCGCCGGTTCTTTCCAAGGGAATCCAGAAAGTGTCGATAGGCGTTTTAACTGCCTGCCGCCAACCAGCGGCCGCCCTGCGTTTTGCGCGATATCTGGGCGCACGCGATAAAGGGCTGGTGCAGTTCGAACGATTCGGCCTTCACCCGGTTGAAGGAGATATTTGGGCCGAAACGCCGAGAGTCGTTCTTTACAGCGGCGGCGTCAATCGCCTGGCGATTGAAGATACCATCCAAAAATTCCAGGAACGCGAAGGAGTCGTCGTGGAGACGATCTACAACGGTTGCGGTATTCTGGTGGGGCAAATGAAACTCGGCGAACGCCCGGACGCTTATTTTTCCTGCGATGTATCTTTCATGAGTCAGGTCGCCGATCTGTTCTTCGATCCTATCGATGTATCCGAGACAGATATGGTGATCGTCACGCAGAAGGACAATCCCAAAAATCTCCTATCCTTGCAGGATTTGACCGCTCCGGGATTGCGGCTGGGTCTCGCCAACGCCGAACAAAGCGCCCTGGGTGCGCTGACCAAACGCTTGCTGGAAGAAGAGGGCATGTTCGAGGCCGTCATGCAAAACGTAAAATCGCAGACGCCGACCGCCGATCTCCTGGTTAACCAGATTCGAACCGGTTCGTTGGATGCCGTCGTTGTTTATCGAGCCAACACGCCATACCTGCGCGGCGAACTGGATATCGTTCCCATCGAACGCCCCGCCGCCAGGGCGGTTCAACCCTACGCGGTCGGGAAAAATACTCTTTATCCGCAACTGATGGCGCGATTGATGGTGGCGATTTGTTCAAAATCGTCCCAGGAAAAATTCGAATCCATCGGATTCCGCTGGCTGGCCGGAGAGACCCATCCATGAAATCCACCCCGCCTCTTGCGCCCGATCCCCTTCGCGGACGTTCCCGCTCCGACATGCCCTTTCTGCTTTGCCTGTGGCTGATTGGTGGATTTTATATTCTTTTAATCGTCGCAATGCTGCTGGCGAAGGCCACGTTTACATCGCCCGGCCATCTGCTGCATGCCTTGCAAAGCCCGGAAATCCGATACTCCATCCAATTGACGCTGTTATCCTGTACGTTGACCACACTTCTTTCGATCTGGGTGGCGGTTCCCATCGGATACCTGCTGTCGCATTACGATTTTCCCGGCAAGAATCTTTTGGATTCGATTTTGGATATACCCATCGTCTTGCCCCCGCTGGTGGTCGGGTTGGGGCTGCTGATTCTCTTCCGAACCGCGCCGGGGCAATGGGTAGAACGTTTCCTGCCGGTGACCTACGCCGTTCCTGGCGTGGTGCTGGCACAGTTCATGGTGGCCTGCGCCTTCGCCGTG
>CAZFOX010001056.1:0-1604 GCA_964520565.1 uncultured bacterium
CGGAAAAGGATATCGAGCGAATGGTGAAAGACGCGGAGCTGCACGCCGAAGAAGATAAGAAGAAAAAGGAGGAATCCCTGGCGCGGAACGAAGCGGATCAGCTGGTTTATGCCACGGAGAAATCGTTGGAAGAATACGGCAACAAGATTTCCGCCGAGGAAAAATCCGCTTTAGAAGATGCCATTCAGAGTCTGAAAAAAGCCCTGGAAGGCAGCGATATTGAAGAGATCAAACAGAAAAAAGCGGCTTTGGAAAAAGCCAGTCAAAAGCTCGGCCAGGCGATTTATGAAGAACTGGCCAAGCAACAACAAGCAGCTGGAAGCCAGAGCGAACCAGCGGACAAAGAATCTTCAGGATCCCGGACAGCCGAGGAGCCCAAAGCCCGTGCGGCTAAATCCACGGGTGGCAGCGAGAATGTCGTCGACGCCGAATTCACGGTTGACAAAGATTCCTGATTCAAACGATCCATCGCCGGGGGCTTACAAATCAAGTCCCCGGTTCGTATGATGATTTCCGGTATTCTTTTTTGGAGGTCAGAGTAATGCCAACGTACGATTACCTATGCGAGAAATGCGGGCATGAATTTGAAGCATTTCAATCCATGAACGATCCCGCCATAAAAGATTGCCCGGAATGCAAGGCAAAAAATAAGGTGAAGCGCCTGATCGGCTGCGGCGCAGGTATCATCTTTAAAGGTTCCGGTTTTTACGAAACGGATTACAAGAGGAAATCGTCGCCCGAGAGTTTCAGCGAAAGCAAGACCTCACCGGAAACCAAGATAGGAAGTACGGGCAAAACCAACGGAAAAACACAAAAACAGGGGAAGACCAATAGTACGGAGACGGCTTGATTGCATGCAGGTGTTTTTATCCCTGCGTTGGTTACTTTCTTCATTCCCTTTCGTAATCTCTTGTTTGAGAGACATTAATTCGTTTAATTAATTTCGTTTAATTACTCTACGGTTAGTATACCACTGTTGCAGGATAATAATTCTTCGCCAAGAGAGCCCATTCGGAGGGAATACCGATGGGATTGAATCTCCGGTTTTGGTGCGATGTGTTCCGGACGATTATGGATGCCATGTACAAGAGAAAATTTCTATCGCAAATAACACATTTTGCAAGTTATGTAATATTTTTCATTCCATTCAACTATCCTTCTTTCTTCCTTTTTCTGCCAATGCTTCTTTTTATGTCTCTTGGAACGGGATTAGCACAAAACCAACAACCGCTTTCTTCATCCATTTCGTCCCAACCAGCCGATCCTACCCCTGCAGTCGTTCCAAAGCCGGAGTCGAAACTGGAAAATCTGGATATTACAGTAGGAACTCAGGGACCGGATTCCAAGGAACTGATTGCAGGCCAGGATTTTGAATGGGAAATCCAAGTGCGATGGTATGGCAACTCCACTGAAATCAAACCGGAAATTCAGGTAACGCCTTCATTCACCGGTATGCAATTGATGCAATCCTCCACGACCCTGCGTACTGGAGCCGAGGAAGATCGCTCTTATAGTGAAAAAGTATTTCGTTATCGATTGCGTCCCCAAAGTGACGGGCAGCTGACGATCGGTGCGGCCACGATCCGTTATACTCAAGGGGATGA
>CAZFOX010001057.1:0-1597 GCA_964520565.1 uncultured bacterium
GCGAATACACTCGCCCAGGCGTTGTGGGATGTGAAGTACAGCCGTTCCGAAGAGGAACTGCAACGCTTTATCTCGAAACTCCGCATTTATACCATCTCCGCTCAGGACAACGCCGGGCGGTGGCTGCGCGTAACTTTCCCCGGTTTGTGGTATATCGTCACGCCCAGCAGCGTCGATTCGCGGGAATATTATAAAGCTACCTGGACGGGGATATCCGGCGACCGGCAATACAAGAATGGCCCCTATCACTATTTCGAATTGGTCGATAATCCCTGGCTGATCGAAAACGTGATTGAGAATCACGGGCCGTTGGGTGCGCTCTATCCCAAGCTGGAGTACATCATGGAAGGCGACACGCCTTCGTTTTTGAATCTGATCGATAACGGCTTGGGCAGTTCGATCGATCCTGCGTATGGCGGCTGGGGTGGACGCTACGCGCTCTACCAATCTTATGCGGAGACGCGCCCCATTTATACCAACAGCCGCGACACCGTGCAGGCGCGGGATGGATCGGTTCATACCACCGAGCAGGCAACAGTCTGGCGCTGGCGCGATGCCTTTCAATACGATTTTGCGGCTCGGATGGATTGGTGTGTGGCGGAGAAATACGAAGACGCCAATCACAATCCACTGGCCGTCCTCAATGGGAAAACCGGAAAGGATATCATCGCACTCGGAGCGAAAGCGGGCGACCGGATCGAATTATCCGCTCAGGGATCGAGCGATCCCGATGGGGATGAATTCGAAATTACCTGGTTTGTCTATCCGGAAGCGGGAACCTACAGCGGAAATGTAGAACTCTCCGCCGTGGAGGGTATCCAGACATCGTTTACGGCACCAGCGGTGAAAACCGCATCCACAATTCACGCGATTCTGCAACTCAAGGATCGCGGATCGCCGCCGCTGTTCAGTTACCGCCGAGTGATTGTCACGGTAAAGCCGTGATTCTCAGGTGCGTATTTCGAGCATCAACAATTTCGGGAACTTACGAGGAGGAAGAGAGGGGAGATCGTTGCATTCTCCCCTCTCTTCGCAGTTTTTAGGGTTGAATGATTTTTAAGGCGCGTTCGGGTTGATTGGTAATGATGGCGTCCACGCCCGCATCGATCCATTTTTGCATGTCGGCCGGTTCGTCGACCGTCCATACCCAAACTTTGAATCCCGCATTCTGGGCTGGGCGAATGGCGGGCGCTTTTTCACCGCTGTTAAAACCAATGATCTCGACTTCCAGATCGCGGGCGCGCCATATGATATCGGAATTCAAGCCGCCTGCCAGATAGAGCGTTCGGCAGGAGGGTTCCATCTGTTTGGCACGGTAAACGGTCATTTCGTCGAAACTGGCGATAATATGCTTTTCGACCTCGCCGCGTTTTCGGAGAATCTCGACGACTTGATCTTCCAACAGCAGTTGTTTGCATTCAATCATGATGCCGACGGGAGTATCTTTGACCGCATCCAGGACTTCTTCGAACCGGGGAAGGAGTTCTCCCTTGAACTGTTCCTGGAATTTCTCCGGATAACCGGCGTTCAATTGGCGTAAGACATCAAAGGGCGTTTCGCGGATGATCTTGTCGACGCCGGTGGTGCGTTGTGTATT
>CAZFOX010001058.1:0-1597 GCA_964520565.1 uncultured bacterium
TATTACCCGGACCCTCTACCGGGGGGCAAGGGAATATCTCAATTCCGTCATTATTGAATCATTCAGAAGGACGATTCATCGCCTTTACAACCGGAACCGAATCGATTCGGATATCATCTGCGAGAATATGACCCCATGCCTCCGAAGAACGATCCACGATTTCGATCACCGCCGTTTTACCCATCCAGGGTGAAAGGTCCCAAACGACCTCGCGCAAGGTTTCCGAGCGGTCGCCGGTAGCCCGCAGGACAGTTTCTCCATCCACCTGAAGGCCGAGATAGAGACGTTCCGGATCGTTTCCACCGCCGATGAGAAAACGCATCCGGTTCCACGACAGTAAAAAGGGCGATGAGATCAACGCGCCGGTAGCGTTATCAGATCCTTCGTAATAGGAATTCACAAAAAAATTGCCCTCGATTTCTTGAATCGGCCTTTGTTCGCCATAGGGACCGGCTGCCGGATTCTCGCCGAAGGCTTCGTCCAGGGTCTGCCAGCCGTCATATGTTCCCCCTTCGAAATTTCGATACCACCCCGGTGCGCGTTTCCATTGGACGATCTGGTCGATTTTCATGACGTTGTGCGGATCGCGATCCGCCGCCAGCCAGACCGCCTGACGATCCCGCCATGGATCGAGCGACCAGCGCAGGAATTGCCTGCCCGTCTTTTCGGTTTCCTGCAAAAGGCGCACCACCCGCCATCCATGAACCTCTCCGGGCCAATAGCGGATATGTTGGGGAAGAATATAGAAAAACGTATCGCCCATCAACGATTCTCCCGTGCGACGTTCGAAGAGGTGACGGGTTTGTTTGACGGTCTCTTTCTCACCGAACGGAATCCGTTCGTAAACCGCGAGGCAGAAGAAAGCCGAGGTGGAATCCTGGGGCATATCGGCGATGAAGCTCATTTCGTCGCCTTCAATAACGAAGGGAACCGATTGCAGAATCCCCAGACGTTGCTTTGTTTCCGATTCGCCCGATCCAGCCCCCCGCAAGCCGGACGCGCGATACTCCGCGGAGGGACGAAAACCGAAGGCGGAACCAACCGAAAGCGTGTGACGAAAATCGCGTTCGAACGTCCAATTCAAGCCGACCGGCTGAGGCAAGGATTCATCGGATAAAACGAGCGGTGGGGATGGATCGGCGTGAAACCTATCGTTGAACCAGCCGGGGAGAACGCGAGTTTCGAATTCAGAACCTTCTTCATGTGCGCTGGTTAGCCAGTCGCGGATTATATCCGGTGGATCGGAATGCCTCCGGTAGAGAATGAAATTCGCGACAGGAAACGGCTGGTAATGTTTTTCCAGAATATCTTTTACACGCGGCGCCAAGAATGAATGGAGTGGTTTTGCGGGAGTATGGGAAATTTCGTCGAATCGGGGAAACAGAACAATCGACGAGGGAGCGGGTGCAAAGCGAAGATCGAAATAAACGCCCGCCGAGTGCCCGTACCGATTATTCACGGGGCATTCCACGGACAATCCGATGGGGTATGTTTTTTCGACCGAAGGAAGGCGGGCAAAGAGAATCGGATCGAAACGAATCGCCGATGCGTCCCGAACGCGTTCGATCCGGGGATCGATTTCCCGTTCGAGGTTTTG
>CAZFOX010001059.1:0-1596 GCA_964520565.1 uncultured bacterium
CAAACCTCGAGCGTCGGCATTGATTGCCTGCAATTTCCAACATAAACGCGGAGTTGTAATATCAATACCGACGGGATCGCGCAAATATTCACAACGCAAATCAACGGGTTGCAAGGAAGGTTCCGCTTGAACGGATTTGGTTATGAGTATCGGAACCAGAAAAAAAGAAACACAAACGAACAACAGAACCAATCGATTTGCTGGATGGAACATGGCGATTTTCTCCCGATAAAATAGTGAATCGAAACTTCCAAACAAGGTTTTAAAAAGTAGGTTGTCAATCACGTTATACCTTCGTATAATCCGAATCTTTTAGGGCTTTTTCGATATGCTGATTCGAACTTGGTTATAGGACCGGGATTTTCCAATTAGAATGGGAAATATGCCGGGCTTCTTGGTTATCAACGAATATTCTCACAGCAGTATGAGCAAAGTCAAGCAATCCTTTCAGGAAATCCACGCATAGATTATTGATTACCTCTTATATAACTGCGCATAAGTTTTTAGACATCAAATCTTACAAAAAAAGAACGAATCATGCCTCTGATTAAATGGGGATTTGCTTGCATACTTTGAAACATAGCGAGCAGTTTAGTACACAGTTCTTCCTTAGTATCATAGTAACGATTATGGGCGGCACACATTCGGGTGTAATGCCAGAGTCATTCTTCCGCATTCAGTTCGGGGGAGTAGGGAGGCAGATTTTAGATTGGGGTAGGTATACCGAATCCATTTGTTTTGTTGTTGCGGATCGGCATTCACCAATTGGATCGTCGGATGTTGGACGGAGAATCCGAATTGCTTGAGTAATTTTCACCCATGTCCGGGATGATAACGAACCCCAAACCCTTCTACCATGATCGAAGTGATAATGACCGAGGTCCATACACCGGTGTTCAGACCCTAAGCGACCGGACCACTCTCGAGAATATCCGCTAACTTCTCCCAGTCTTCCGAACTCAGTTGTCGAACTCAGTCACACCGATGTCCATCCAACAATCCGGTTTCCTCATAAGTGTTCCCATTACGGATCCCTAAAGGAATGGTACCCCGACTGATAGGGAGTAAGGGGGCAATTTGCCCGGTGGTATGTCCGTCGAGACTTAGTAGGATCGCTTGGATTCGAAAGGCGACTCGAGTGGCATGGTCATATTTTCTCACACCAATATGGATAAAACAACCGTTAACGACCAAGCCTTGATTGATATTCTGTCTTATTTTCCAAAATGCTCGAGCGCCCATTGTTTGAAAACATTCTGCGCATTCCCACCGTCGCCTGGGAAACCGTCGTGCTGGACCATCCAAATCATCACCAGGTCTTTGTTAGGACGAATTTCCATATTGGTGGCAAAAGCACCACCGTGCCCAAACCAATCGCTGCCCAGAGCCAATCCGAAGCCATAGTTTTCTTTCACGGATGCCGGTGTCTGTCGTCGGATCAGTTCGTGAAATGCCGAATCACTGAGAAATTGCCGGCCGTTCAGTTTACCGCCGTTGAGCAGCTTTTGGCAGAAACGTGCCGTGTCTTGAGCCGTGGAAATAAGCCCGCCTGCCGGCATGGGAAATCGATGGACTCTGTCGGTGAGAGGATAGATG
>CAZFOX010001060.1:0-1595 GCA_964520565.1 uncultured bacterium
GTGAAGCAATCTAAAAGCCGGATCGTTGTTTTTTACTCGACACTTTTTGTTGGCCACTCTACTAGAGCGGTTCTCAAAAGTATGTTCGTAAATATTCACAATTCCTCTTCGAAAAAGCCGCTCTTTTCCGGCTTTTCAAAACGCGAATACGAACGGAAATATATGAGAACCGCTCTAAAACAAACGGAAATTTCTCAACTCTCTTTTTATCTTCATGACAGAGAATCCGGCAAAAAGTGTCTTGAAGACGAAACTCACACTACATCTTGTATCAGTCACTTGGATCGATCCACGAAGTTTTGTGGATCGAATTTACGTGGATGACTTTTTGCCGTTTCGTCATTATAGGAATTTACCGGGATTTCACAGAAAGCGCCAACGGCTCCATGAAGGGTTCTATCGATTGGTAATGCGAATTCTGTTCCCGCTGGATCGATTTTCCCGCGCGGGATGCCACAATATCCAGGCTGGGTATCACGATAATCAGACTATCGTACAATCCCCATGTCCAATACGTATCGGAGGGAACGTTTTTCATGGTTCCATCCGCATTGTTCCACCAAAGCAATCCATAATGATCCGACGCGTTGAAATACGTCTCTTTCCGATTCACGGGAATTCCCTGAATCTCCGGGGGAACCTTTCTCACTGCCTCGACAAAAGACTCGGACAGGATTTGCCGGTCTTTCCAGCGCCCCTTTCGGAGATAGAGGTACCCGATTCTCGCCATGGCGTCGACATTGGCGTGAATGCCCGAACCGAATTCGCGGCGCATGACGCCGCCGATTTGGGAATCGCGATAAGCATTCTCACGCCACTTCAGATCCGTCCTGGCTATGCCGATCGGGCCGAAAACCCGCTCGAACATAAGCGTTTCCAGATCTTGCCGGTAAAGCAGGGTCAGACATTCCGCCAGCCAGTTCGGGCCGCCGTCGCTGTACGACCATTGCGTACCCGGCTCGAAAAGCAATTCCGTATATCCTCCCGGTTTGTCAAAACCGGCGGTCTGCGTGGCCAGATGGAAGAGAGTGATCTTTTCCAGCCACCCTGTTTTGGAATTGGATTCGGGAGGGATTCCCAGACCGGGGTGATAGCCCAGGGCCAGGTCGTGAATATCGCCGACTTTGTTATCCAACAATGCGAGTCCCAGCGCCGTGATGCCGATCCCTTTGGTGGATGATTTCAAGTCGTAAAGATGCCCGGGATCGCCCCATTGCATGACGAGATAACCATGCCGGGTAATAAACCCCGACCCTTCGCCGGTCAAGGCAAAGTCGCGCGCTTTTTCCAAGAGCGAGACATCCATCCCCACATCCGCCGCTTCCGCGGGTATCCATTCCGGATCGGGCCAAACGGTTTCCTCTGCGAACAAAACAGGAATCCCCGTTATAAAACCACAGAGAAGAACGATGATTAAAAACGTCCCTTTGGGATTGTTCATTCAATTTCTCCAAGGAAGGAATCCCATTCGAGTAGTTCTAAAATACAGTCGTATATTACCTCGCATTTTCTTTGAAAAAACAAAGCGTTAAAATCCTACCCCCGCGCCTCCGACACCAGTTCCGCCAGGATATGCAGCGCATCCATCGGAGTCA
>CAZFOX010001061.1:0-1594 GCA_964520565.1 uncultured bacterium
CGAGCGACAGTTTCATGATCCCGCCGATGTAATCGGGGTGAGTGATAACCGTGGCTTTGATGTAGGGCTCGCGGATTTCCTCGATGTAATTGGGAGGCGGCAGTTCGGAAGGATTCTCGACCAGTACGGTTTCGCCCTTGGTGGTCACCACTTCGTAGGACACGTTGGGGGCGGTGGTGATCAGAGAGAGGTTGAACTCGCGTTCCAGCCGTTCCTGGGCGATCTCCATGTGCAGCATTCCCAAAAATCCGCACCGGAATCCGAATCCCAGCGCCGCCGACGATTCCGGCTCATAATGAAAGGAGGCGTCGTTGAGGCGCAGTTTTTCCAGGCTTTTGCGCAGTTCCTCGAACTGGTCGGGATTGATCGGATAGAGACCGCAGAACACCATGCTTTGTGGATCTTTATACCCCGGCAGCGGCCGGGTGGCCGGATCGGAAGCCAGGGTCACCGTATCGCCGATATGTACTTCGGAAATATCCTTGAGATTGGCGATGATGTAACCCACCTCGCCGGTCTCCAGGCGGTCGATCTTGATCATCTTGGGGGTGAAGATACCCAACTCCTCGATTTCGTATTCCCGCCCGGTGCTCATCAGGCGGATGGTGTCGCCGGTGGCAAACGAACCGTCCACCACCCGCACGTAAGCGATAGCGCCGCGGAAGGTATTGAATACACTGTCGAACACCAGCGCCCGGGTGGAAACGTTCGCCTTGCCTTTAGGCGGTGGAACCCGGTGCACCACCGCTTCCAAAATCTCTTTCACACCCATGCCCGATTTGGCGCTGGCGTGGATGATTTCATCCCGGGTACTGCCGATCAATTCGTGAATTTGCTGGGCCACGTTGTCGGGATCGGCGTTGGGCAGGTCGATTTTGTTAATGACCGGAACGATTTCCACATCTTCTTCTAGCGCTTTATAGAGGTTGGCTACGGTTTGCGCCTCCACTCCCTGCGCGGCGTCCACCACCAGGATCGCTCCCTCGCAGGCCGCCAGCGCCCGCGACACCTCGTAGGTAAAATCGACGTGGCCGGGCGTGTCGATCAGGTTGAGCTGGTAGGTGTTTCCATCCTGCGCCTTATAGAGGATGCGCATGGCTTTGGCTTTGATGGTGATCCCCCGTTCGCGTTCCAGATCCATACTGTCGAGAAACTGGTCGCGCATCTCGCGGTTCGAGACCGACTCCGTGATCTCGAGAATCCGGTCGGCGAGAGTGCTCTTGCCGTGATCGATGTGGGCGATGATGGAAAAATTTCGGATAAATTCTTGTTTCATAGCGTCCTATCGGGCCGGTAGACCGAAGGAGAAGTATATACCCGCCCCCATTATATACAATCCTTCCAGAAACGCCTTATGGGATTCTCATGAAGTTTGAGGAAATAGAGCGCGGACGTCCCCGTCCGCGTTTTTCTTGCGAGAGAATCGGTATCGAGTTTAGGAATGGCATGGTAGTTGAAGGAAGTAAATTCTCCTTTTTAGGTTTCGTTTTGAGGATGGGAGGTGACTCCCCATGGAGCGCGGACGTCCCCGTCCGCGGCTTTTCTTGCGAGAGAATCGGTATCGAGTTTAGGAATGGCATGGTGGTTGAAGAAA
>CAZFOX010001062.1:0-1591 GCA_964520565.1 uncultured bacterium
CGTTTACCTCGGTCACTTTCCAACCGCTAACGATATCAACGCTTGCGACGCCGCCTGGATTTATGCCATGCTGGCTACCTATCTGGATTGGAACTCCCAATACACATACGATGCAATATCGTATGTGATTTACTTTTCAGCGGGTTACTTACAGGCAAACTTAAGCGACGATAACGGCGACCGGCTCTACGGCAATTTCGATTTTTACGAATAT
The DNA here is from genome assembly GCA_964520565.1 of uncultured bacterium. Lineage (GTDB taxonomy): Bacteria > Hinthialibacterota > Hinthialibacteria > Hinthialibacterales > Hinthialibacteraceae > CAZFOX01. The sequence continues at coordinate 215 of CAZFOX010001062.1, forward strand.
TCGGTTCCGGGCGAGACGGAAACGCCCAATTGGAAAACCGATGCTCGCTACGTGTATTTTTACAATCAAGAAGGATTAACCTGGCTGGATGAAGAACCGGCTTCTCAAACCGATCATTGGGAAGTTTACTACTAGAAATTCATCTAACCGCTGAATCCAACAAAGCCCCATTCCAGGATTAATCCTGGAATGGGGCTTTATGCATCATACCCTCCAAAATAGCGTGGCGCCTGCTTTGGCTCTATAGACGATTGCATCGTTCGGAGATTTTTCATGGTGCAGAGAAGATGGATTGGCATTAATCGCGGAGCGGGTGGATGAAGGCATTGCCGCATCTGGCTGTTGCTTTTATACTTCTCCATTCTGCTTGTTTTCATTTGTGAATTCAGAAAATTTCCTTTTAGAGTCAGAAGGTGATGGAATGAAAAGCCAGGAAATCCGCGATGCTTACCGTGAGTTTTTTGTGAAGCGTGGCCATGAGGCATGGCCGAGCGATTCGCTTGTACCCAAGAACGATCCGACACTATTGTTTTCCAGCGCTGGAATGGTGCAGTTTAAACCCTATTTTCGCGGCGAGATGGGAGACCGGCTCAAACGCGCGACGACCTGCCAGAAATGTTTCCGCACCAGCGATATCGAAAACGTCGGCCATACCGAACGGCATCACACCTTCTTTGAAATGTTGGGCAACTTTTCGTTCGGCGACTATTTCAAACAAGACGCCATTCGCTGGGCCTGGGAGTTTTCCATCGATTTGATGAAACTTCCCAAAGATAAGATATGGATCAGTATTTACGAAAAGGACGAAGAGTCCGCCGATATCTGGCTTAAAGAAACAGACATTTCTCCCGATCGCATTGTCCGCATGGGCGAGAAAGACAATTTTTGGCCTGCTTCCGGCATTTTGGGTCCTTCCGGCCCTTGCTCTGAACTGTATTACGACTTCGGGCCTGAGTACGGATCGGGTCGCGAGGGCGTCACTCCTGCGGATGAAACGGAAGACAACCGCTTTCTCGAATACTGGAATCTGGTCTTTACGCAATTCGACCGCCAGCCCGACGGTTCGCTGCTGCCGCTGGCGCGAAAGAATATCGATACCGGCCTGGGGCTAGAGCGCCTGGCCGCCATCAAACAGGGCGTTCATTCCAATTTCGACACCGATACTCTTTATCCCATCATTCAATATTTCGAAAACCTCACGGGGTTTAAATTCCACGGCGATCCGGTTCGCGATGTCTCTTTCCGCGTACTCGCCGATCATATCCGAGCCACACTTTTCGTACTCACCGACCAGGTCGCACCGGCCAATACGGGCCGCGGATACGTACTGCGCCGCATCATGCGCCGCGCCATTCGTCACGGGCTTGTTCTCGGCAT
>CAZFOX010001063.1:0-1586 GCA_964520565.1 uncultured bacterium
CCCGAAAGAAGCTTAAAGCCTCCTCCTCCCGGCCCATATGTTTCAAGGCGGATCCATACCCAATATGGATGTTACTTGCGGCTTCCCGGTCCTTGTTTTTTTCAGCAAGACGCTTGCCTTCTTGGAAATAATTCAAAGCCGACTCATAATTCCGTAGATCCACGGAAATCACGCCGAGATTGTTGGCCATTCTCATTTTTATATAGTCACGTTTGTCGAGAACGGGAAGTCGATAACATTCATTGATCGCCTGAAAAGCGGCTGCCAAGTCTTTATCTGAATAAGATTCCATCCATTTTTTTCGGTAAATCGTTCCAATATTATTGAGATCGATCGCGATATATTCTTGGTTTTTGTTTTTCTTATCGATGGATAAAGCTTGAAACAATAACCGAAGGGCTTCTTCGTATTCGCCCATTTCCTTATGAATCATCCCGAGATTCGTTAAGCATTCGCTTTCAAATTGAGGATTTTCGAACTTTCGAGCAATGTCTAAAGCTTCATCGTAGGCGTTCATGGCTTTCGAATATTGATTCGTCTTGAAAAAATACACGCCGATATTATTCAAACACATCCCCTCGTCGTCCCGCGAATGCAGCGCCCGGGCGATTTTTAATGCTTGCTGATTGCATTCGTAGAATTCTCGAAACCGATTCGACCCAAAATGGCAAGCGCTGATTTGGCGGATGCATCTCATTTCGAATTCAGGCCGATTCATTTTTTTCGAAATATCAATCGCTTTATAAAAGGTATCGATTGAATCGTCCCGCTGACCTTGAGTTCTTTGTTTCCTTCCTTTGAAAAATAAATCGATCATGTCGACGATCGTTTTCCCGACGAACGCTTTGTCCTCCTGTCCGCTCATCTCCGCCGACAATTGCATTTGCTGATAAAATACTTTTGCCCTTTCATAGTCATTAAGAACCCAGTAAACGGTTCCCGCCAGATCATAATATTGCGCCCTATCCTGATGAGGCCAAGCCTCGATCGTTCTCCTCATTCTTTCGATTTCTCTCCGCGCCTCCCGGTATTCTCCCTTTTGACATAATTCCTGAATGATTTGATGCCTCGTCGACCATGTTTTTTCTTGACACCATAAAGGGCTAATAGGCAATCCAATCACGAGAAACAAACAATACGCCGCAACCTTCGAAAAGAATGATTTCACGGAACTCTCTTTCATTGCGTCGGTAAAAATCATGATGGATATGACGGCTTGAACGAATCATCATTCATAGGGATGAAATGTTTTTCGAGGGAAGCTTGAGAATAACGCTTTTTTCAAAATACAAAGGAAAAGCCCATGTTGAACGGAATATGTTCATGACGAGACGTCAGAAATGTTCAGAGGATTTCTTCAGATTAATCGGAATCATTACTGTCAATTCCTCGATTCATGGTTTGTTTAACGAGTAATCTTAATAACGAAACAATATTTTCAATCCTCAATACTCGGCTTCGTAAGATCAAGATCCCCTGAAGTAAGATGAATCGCCGGATACAAGGGATCTCCGTCAGGCGAAAATCCCCCCTCCCCCGGAAGCCGGCAGGCCCATTCGGGGCAAATCGCTTGGACAACGAGCCAG
>CAZFOX010001064.1:0-1586 GCA_964520565.1 uncultured bacterium
CAAATTGAATACTTAAGTTATCATGACCAGCTGACCGGTCTTTATAATCGCCGTTTCTTTGAAGAAGAATTTAGACGGCTTGACGTGGAACGAAACTTCCCGTTAGCCATTATATATGCCGACGTGAACGGATTGAAAATCATGAACGACGCTTTTGGACACGAAAGCGGCGATAAACTGATCACGCTGGTTTCGGAGGCGATGCAGGAAGTTTGCCGTTCGGATGATATTATTGCCAGGATAGGCGGGGACGAATTTATAATTTTGCTGCCCCAAACGGATTCCGAACATGCAGAGAAGATTATTGAAAGGATCAAATCAAAAATCTCTACTCTTCAGATCCAGGGGATCAGCATTTCGGTATCTTTTGGACTCGATGTAAAAATGGGGACATGGCAATTATCGAACGATGTCATAAAAAACGCAGAAAAAGATATGTATTTCCGAAAAACACTGAATATCAACAACCGAAATCAGATTATAAAAGCGATCATATCCGCACTTTTCCAGAAATGCCGCGAGGAAGAATCGCACTCCAACAGAGTCGGCCTCATCTGCCGAAGAATTGGCGAAGCTTTCGACTTATCTCCCGAGCAGATAAAATCACTCGGCGTGGCCGGTGAAATGCATGACATTGGGAAAATCTTTGTGGATGAATCAATACTGAAAAAAGGCAACAATCTTGATCAGATCGAGTGGATCCAAATGAAGAAGCATCCTGAAGTGGGGTATCGGCTTCTTGGAGCCACAATTGAATACCATGCAATAGCGGACTTTGTTTTAGCGCATCACGAGAATTGGGATGGTAGCGGATATCCCAAAGGCTTGGAAGGCGAAGATATTCTTTGGGAGTCCAGAGCGATTGCCATAGCCGAGGCGTACGAGAGAATGATCAGCACTCAATACTACAGCGTACCACTGAGCAAAGACGAAGCGATCCAGGAACTCCGGAAAAACGCCGGAGTCCAGTTTGATCCGCAACTTGTTGATTTGTTTATTAATGAAGTTGTGCCGCGATTACCATTCTGATGCGAATTCAAGTTGAAACAATTTTTAGAGAGAAAATCGATAGAAAGTGGAACGTAAATGCTTTATTGCCTAATTAACTGATTGCTAGTATGTCAGGCGATGCCTTTAAGGATTGATTTACAAACATTGCTCCTGAGCCAAAAAATGTGGGCAGATCATTGGCATGTTGCGAAAGCGCCTGCACGATCTACGGCACACCGTAATCACGTACATATTGAAAGCAAGGGAGGACCCAAAGACAATATCAAAATTTGCCGGGCATGCCACCGCCAACTTCACGATGAATTAGTACGCGCTGGTGCTGAAAGATAGTAAGGGAAAAGCGTCCGACGCGCTCATGAGAACAATGTTTTCTAAGTAACTGTGTCAAGTCTGTGTCAGATTGTATAAAACGAGCTTAAACGAATATAAAGAAAGAAGCCCGAAAACGAACAGTTTCGGGCTTTTTGGTGGCCCCCCTACTAGCTGACTCCTTAACCTGCGGCCTGCGCGAAGGGCGTTTCGCGTCGCCGCTGAAGCGGCTTTCTAAAACGCCCGCGCTTGGCTTGCTCCACCTC
>CAZFOX010001065.1:0-1583 GCA_964520565.1 uncultured bacterium
CTGTGTACCATGGCGGCGTAGGTGGCGTTCTTATGGCGCATCCCCGGCTTCAGTTTGTTCTGATAATATTCTACCCATTCTTTTTTGGCTTCGATGGGCGAATGCACGGTGTGATAGGCGAGTTGGAGAAAGAAAGGGCCGTTTTTCATTTTTTCCATGACCTGCAAGGCCTCGCGGGTGAGACGGTCGGTCAGGTATTCGCCTTCTCGTCCGAAGGGAAGGCCGGGGACGTAACGGAATTCCTTAAAATAGTCCCGGCTCTTGTAGGGATAAAAGTAGGTGGGCGGCGCGCCCCAATGACTTCCCCCGATGTTGACATCGAATCCCTGGGTTTCCGGGTAGTGTGAGGCGTCGCCCAAATGCCATTTGCCAATGTGTGCCGTTTGATAACCGGCAGACTGAAGCGTCTCGGCGATGGTAACTTCTTCCAGGGGCAGGTCGCTGACGCAGGAGGGGGGGATTAGTTTTCGTTTGAGATCGGGTGATTCGAACGTATTTTCTCTCCAAACCGTCATGTGCAGGCGGGCGGGATGTTTGCCGGTCATGATGGAGGCGCGGGTCGGCGTGCAGACCGGGCTGGCGGCGTAGGCATCGGTGAATCGCGTGCATTGGCTCGCGAAGCGGTCGATGTTGGGTGTCTCGTGAAGATCCGCGCCGTAACACCCCAGGTCGCTCCAGCCGAGGTCGTCGGCAATTATAAAAACAATATTCGGTTTCGAGGTGGCTGTGGCGTTTTCGGTTTGACTGTTTCCCGGTAACGCGACGGCCATTACGCCCAGACCCAGTGTGTGCAAAAAAGAACGGCGGTGGAGCGTTTGTCTATTCATCATGAATCTCCCGAATCTGTATTGAGAAAAGATACTGGATGGCGGTGATTCGCTGGGTCAGGATTTTCCCGCCAGGGACACGATCTCATCCGATATGGGCAATTGGGGATATTTCGCCTGATGACGTTCGACGATAATCTGCATCTGTCGTGTAAAATCGGCGGATTCCAACATAATACCAGTTTGCAATTGGAATTTGTTTTCAGGTTCTGTTTGATAGTCGGTTACCAGTAGCGAACCGTTTCCCGTTTTGACGAGTATTTTTCCATCGTAGAAAATGGTTTGGATCGTACCAGGGTGTATGGAAAGAGGATACGCTTCCATTGTAAATGGCCATGCCTGCCAGATTTTGATAGTATGTCCGCTTACGGTGGAGAAGGCACCGGGATAAGGACGAGTTTGAGCGCGGATGAAATTATAGATTTCTTCACTGGTTCGCCGCCAATCGATCGCTCCATCTTCGGGAAGACGTTGGGGTAGATAGCGCGCTTCGCCAGTCTGCGGCAAACCGATCCGTTTTTCTATGGCGCCGTTTTTCCAATTTTCCACCAGCATGTCGGCTGTCAACAGGCTGACTTTGTGATAGGAGGTTTGGATGGTGTCGTAATGGGTAAGTGGAAACCGGCGCGTATCGATTACCGAACCTGAATCGACATCCGGATCGATCCAGAAGAGAGAGACGTGGAACTGGGTCTTTCCCAGAATCAAAGCCCAGTTTTGGGGCGAACGCCCACGGCCTGCCGTTATTCCTTCCGA
>CAZFOX010001066.1:0-1578 GCA_964520565.1 uncultured bacterium
CTTTGGCCGCCTGTTGGGCTCGTTCGGCCAGTTTGCGGACTTCCACGGCTACCACGGCAAATCCCTTTCCCATATCGCCGGCTCGAGCGGCTTCGATGGCAGCGTTGAGAGCGAGAAGATTGGTCTGATCGGCGATGTCGTTTACGATGGCGATGGTTTGCGCAATTTTGCGCATGGCATCGACCGTTTCCATAACCGCCCGGCCTCCCGCTTCCGTATTTTGCGCCGCTTTGCTGATGATATCGTTGGCGTCCCGGGAATTGAGAGCGTTCTGTTCGACCGATGAGGCCAGTTGTTCGATAGAAGCCGATGTTTCCTCGAGGGCGGATGATTGTTCGGTGGTGGAACTGGAGAGGTTCTGCGCCGAAGCGGATAATTGTTCACTGCTGGAAGCCACCTGCCCGGCCGCGCTTTGAATTTGCATCATGATATCGTTCAGATCGCCTCTCATCTTGTTGACGGCATCTGCCAAATCCCCGTTTTGATTGACGGTTTGTGTTAAATCGCCTTGGGCTACCAACGTTAATGTATTGGATATCTCATTGAGTTTGATGACCATGTCGTTTAAGGCATTTCCTAACTGTCCGGTTTCATCTTGCTGACGGATTTCCAGACGTTGGCTTAAATCGCCGTTGGCTACTTTTTGGGCAAAAAGAGTGGCTTCTTGAAGCGGTGTGGTTATTTTCCCGGAGAACAGATAGGCGATCACGCCGAATACTGCCAGAAGGAGCATAGCAATCAGGAAAGTGGAAAAAACCATTCGCGATATCGACCGATCGACACGTATCTGGGTATCCTGGAAATCATCCAAATAAGTACCCGCGCCAATTACCCAATCCCAGGGTTCGAAATAGGTGATCGCGGCGATTTTGGTTCGCGCCTGATCCTCTCCTTCATTTTTCCAGGAATACATTTCAAAATCGGCAGATCCATTCTTGAGAGCGAGACCCTTTTGGACGATGGATTGGATGAAGAAATGTCCGTTAGAATCCTTGGCGTTCCAGATGTTTTCTCCATCCCTCTCTCCGTTTTTGGATATCGCATAATTGCCCTTCTGATCGCCGGAACCGCGAATAACATATACGTATCCCGTCTTTCCCACCTGAGTTTCCATGATACTTTGATATAAGCCCGGCATGTTTTTTTCGGGTAATCCTATAAACAAAGCTCCAAGGATGTTATGGGCGCTGTCGGATAGCGGTTCGAAAGCGGTGAAGGTCCATTCATTTCCCATCATCATACGGCCTACATATTGATTGCCATTCAAAATGGCGTTTACAGCGGGATTCAGCGTACCGTTTGCGGCAAGCGCGGGCAGTAAAACGCCTACTCCCCGGGTCTCGCTTTCTTTTCCCAGAATGCATAACAAATCTCCGGATTCATTAATTTTCTGAAACAGGGCACAGGAGAATCCGGTCATGGACTGGATCGAATCTATTATTTTCTGGATTTCCGGCACGTTTTCGCCTGGGCGAATCTCTTTGTCGCCTAGTCGTAATGGGGGGAGGTGGATCGATTTTGCGGCCTGGGTGTATAGATTGACGCTGTTCCAGGAAACGGTGTTTGGGCCAAGAGACG
>CAZFOX010001067.1:0-1566 GCA_964520565.1 uncultured bacterium
GCCGCTGAGTACGGTGTTCCACAAAACAGGCATCGTGTTTTCATCGTCGGCTTTCGTTCCGATCTTGGCAAGGAGTGGTCGTTTCCCAATCCGACGCATTCTTTTGACCGGCTCCTCTGGGACCAGTGGGTATCGGGCGTATATTGGGATGAACATGAAATCCCACGAAAACTCCGTCCTAAGCCGCTGAGGAGATATTCCCCTCGTATTGAGCGTCTGACTTCCGAATATCAGACAGTTCCACCGGCCGGTGAACGGTGTAAGACCGTAAGAGACGCGCTTCGCAATCTTCCGGACCCAAGAGACAAGGAACATACAATCCCGAATCATGAATTTCGTCCCGGAGCGCGCCCTTATCCGGGCCATACGGGCAGTTCGCTTGAAGAGCCGGCGAAGGCACTTAAAGCGGGAGATCACGGTGTTCCCGGCGGCGAGAACATGATGGCTTTGCCCGATGGAACCTGTCGCTATTTCACCGTTCGTGAAAGCGCGCGTTTGCAAACTTTCCCAGACGACTACCTTTTCAGCGGAACATGGACCGAAGCAATGCGTCAGATTGGAAATGCCGTCCCCGTGAAGCTGGCGGAGATAGTCGGCGAAAGCGTCTATAAACAAATTGCCTGAGAGGATTCCATGCAGCCTGATCAGCCACGAAGAATCGAGCCTTTTAACCCCTTGGACAAGAGAAATCTTGGAGAAAGCGTGGCGGAAGCCATGCTCCTGCAACCGGTCGGGTTATTGCCGCCATTGCCTTTTATTGGGGCGGGGATTTACGCGATATATTACCAGGGAGCCTTCCCGCTTTACCGTGAAATCGCGGAAAAAAACCGCAATGATGAATACCGGTGGCCGATCTACGTGGGAAAGGCGGTTCCCGCCGGAGCCCGAAAGGGGGGCTTCGGTCTCGACGCCGATCCGGGTCTAGTGCTCTATAAAAGACTCGTTGAACACGCATCTTCCATCGAACAAGTCACTAACATCGAATTGTCTGATTTTCGATGTCGATTTCTGGTAGTGGAGGATATCTGGATACCTCTCGCCGAATCTCTTCTTATAGAAATGTTTTCTCCTCTATGGAATAGAAAGATTGACGGCTTTGGAAACCATGATCCCGGCAAGGGAAGGTACAACCAGCAGCGTTCACAGTGGGATGTGATTCATCCTGGAAGGCCTTGGGCGTACAAGCTGAAAGATCCCGCGAATGGCGAAAGTATTATAAGGGAAGCGGCGGAGATCTATATCGCATCCGCGAAAAATAGTTTAATCGCGCTTGAGGATTGAATTGTTCTTCTGGTTCCATCGAATAGTGTAGTTGAGGTTTTCGGCTCTTCCCATCAATTCTCTCTTGGAGTGATGCAACCAGCTTGATGCCTTCGGTACGGCCAACGAGAAGATATTTCCCTTTTTTCGCATCAACCAGCGTTTCCCACCGAAGTTCAAGATAATACGATACTTTGGATTTTGGATAAGTCATTTCACTGCGTTTTTCATAACCATTCAGCTCAAGGCGGATCCGTGACCATAACCTATCGTGATTCCTTGAAACCCTCTCTGCGTGCATTCCCC
>CAZFOX010001068.1:0-1559 GCA_964520565.1 uncultured bacterium
GGCCAAGCACTCCTCCGGGGCCGGCCCCTCAGACTTCCAGCGCGCCGACCGATCAGGACCCCGCCCCAAAGGGCAATGACGCTTCCGCTCAGAATTTGAGCAACATGATGGTCTTGTTCGGCACCGCCGCCCTGATTGGAACGGTCATCGGCATCGGCTGGATCGTGATCGATATCCGTAACTCCCGTCCGGCCTGGAAAACCCAGACGAAGTTTCCCAAGAAACGGTAAATCGCCATCATCTATGGATTGGTGATGGCTGCATGCACGGTCTTGGCGATTGCTTCAACGGTCAACAATTCGGTCATACGGTTCATTTGTGCATGTCGCTCGAAATCTTGGTAATTCAGATAGGGATATCTTGCCTTCAGGCCTTCTATGGCTTGAACCGTCAAAACACCCTGTTCATTGGTGGTCAATTCATCGGAAGCCAATATGTCCTGGAAACGAAGATCAACCCCGAACTTTTTCTTGCATTGGAAACCCAGTTCCAAAGCATCGAGCGATTCACCACCCAGATCCTCAAAAAAACGCGATGAAGGTTCCACCTCGATGGGTTCGATCGCCAGAACATCAGCAACAATGGCCTGTATCTCCGTCAGAATAGTTTCAAAACACATGCTTGGTTGCTCCTTTTTAGATATACTCACGAATCCGTTCTCGTCTGTAAATCGCTGTTCTGATCATTGGGGATAGGAAGATATACTTTGTCGGCCAAGGTGTTATAGGATTCATTGACGAATTGAGCGTAGATACTTGTTACCATAGGGTGTGCGTGTCCCAATTGCCGTTGAACAAAAAGAAGGTTACCACCGGTTTGGGCATAAGCAATATAACCATAGGTGTGACGTAGCAATTGAACACTTGCCCGGCTGCCAAGACCCGCTTCCTCAAGAATTCTAACAACTCGCCGATAAAGTCCCGTGCGTTCGTACGGCCTTTTCCGTTCGTTGAAGACGAAACACTGATTCAAATCTTTTGCAGCCACATTCAATGGTAAAAATCTCGGACGAATCATCTTGATATAGTGCGCAGCTATTAACCTCAAATAGTTGGGCAAATATACAATCCGATTCTCGCCTCGACTGCGACGAACAAAGAGTATCGTTGCCTCTTCATCGAAACGGATATCACCCAAAGTAAGATTGCAAAACTCCGAGGTTCTCAAACCGGAAAATAAAAGCATTTCAATAATCAACTGGTCCAAATGATTGGATAAAAAGTGGCTTTTAGATCCTTCGCAGATTTTATTTGAAAGGAACATTCGCAAATGCCTGATCTCATCGAACGATAAGAACATGTCGCGGTTAATTTCCCATGGTGCTCTTTTCATAACAACTCCAATCGGTAATGTTGCTTATAATACTCAACAATACAAATCTGTCAAGGGATTTTTCTGAAAAAACTTTTTTAAAATATCTTATATGTTATTATATCACAATGACTTATGAATCATCAAGAGGGGTATGGCTATTTCTACTTTATCCCCGGACGGCCCTGCAAATGTGAGCCGCTTGGCGACAAACGGTCACATCGTGAACACGGAGGCATTCGACGCCA
>CAZFOX010001069.1:0-206 GCA_964520565.1 uncultured bacterium
CGGCGGGCGGTATAAAGCCATTTGATCCGCAGGAGACTTCGATCTTGTTCTGTCCACATGCCCTCGCGCCTCCACGGCGGGAGCCAACCGTTTCCTCAATCCCTCGCGGATATGCCGGGAAGACGTGTGCCAGACTACAAAATACCGAGTTGATCCTCATCCAGGGAGTGATCCCAATATAAAAAGCGCTGGCAGCCTTCACAGAC
>CAZFOX010001069.1:216-1554 GCA_964520565.1 uncultured bacterium
TATCCTGTCCCCGCCTGGCCAGTTGAACGAGCCGAGGCGTTAGTCGGATACTGCATGCGCCGCAATGTCCTCCATTGGCGGTGGCGACGGCAATGCCATGTTTTCCGTGAAACACACGAACGAAACGCTGATAGAGGGTGGGATCGACACGGTCCTTGATGCGCTCGGTTTCCTGGCGGGCGGCCTCCACCTTCCCGTTTAATCCTTTTTCCCGCTCGCTCAACTCCCCCAATTCGCTCTGGAACGAAATCCGGCGCTCCTCCAGTTCTTTTTTCTTCTCATCCAGGATATTCCGCTGTTTCTCGACGGCGTCCATCAGCTCGATAAGCCGTTCCTCGTTGCGGGCGTTCCGGCGATCGAGCGATTCGATTTCCGCCAGCGTGGCCTGGTACTCCTTATTGTTCTTGATAGTCATCAATTGCGCTTCTTTTTTGACGCGGGCATCCTGACTTTCCTGCAGGTCGATCTCGAGCGTTTTTTGCTCGATTTCGTGTTGCTTAAAACGTTGTTCGGCCGCTTTGGCCTCTTCTTCGAGGTTTTTTAAAAACGATTGGATTTCATCCTGCCGTTTGGGTATTTCCTCATATTGCAGTTCCAACTCCCGTTGTGCCGATAACACACGTTGGAGCTCGAGGAGAGAGGTGAGTCTTGGGTCCATCTACGTTAGTTCCTGTTTTTTTCCCGTTTACTATCGACGCTCAATCTTCCGGACGAGGATATTTCTGATCCATCTTATCCGTAATATCTTCAATGAATTTACCAACCGTAATGGAGTCGGGGGGACGCATATCCGGTCCGTTAAACGCGCTGATGTACGCGGAAGTGATCATTGCAACCAATTCCATTCGGCGCTCGTCGCTTACCCGTTCCGCCATGATAGTGTTCCTCCTGCTTCTTGATAGGTCTTGCCTGAAATAAAGCCAGCTAGGTAGCATAGGAACTGTAGCCGGGGAATGCAAGGGTTAATCGAAGGAGAAGCGAATACTTTTCTTTTCCATCTTTCCATCGGAATTCCCCGCAAACGCGAAAACCGGTAAGGAGTGCAAAATGAACCAAACGCCACGAACGCGTTTATACGTTCCCGATGCGGGACGTCCCCACCTGATTCTGACCGATCCCGATTCGCTCGGCGTGCGGAAAACATTGCGCCTGCAGACAGACGACGGCCTTGCCTGTTTTAACGGCGATGGAATGGAATATTTCTATCGCGTGGAGGATTCCTCCCGAAACCGCCTTCAACTTTCTTTCCTTCAATCGGCGGTCAATCCCGCCGACGAAATTCCACCCACATGGATTTTCCTCGCCGCCACCAAAGGGAAAACCAAAGACCGCATGGCG
>CAZFOX010001070.1:0-1553 GCA_964520565.1 uncultured bacterium
AAGGAATATGTAATCAATGGAATGAATCCCCAAGTCAAAACCGTCTGGGATGAAGCTGCCCGGTATTATGAAAGGCGGGGAGCTGAATGCTGTGAAATATCGCTGCCGCATACAGAATATGCGATAGCCACTTATTACATGATCTGTACGGCGGAAGCCTCCAGTAACCTGGCGCGTTACGATGGAGTCGTATACGGATACCGTGCGGAGGGTCCCTTCGAAAACATCGTCGATATGTATTGTAAATCGCGGAGCGAAGGTTTCGGCCCGGAAGTGAAACGGCGTATCATGCTTGGAACTTACGTTCTTAGTGCGGGTTTTTTCGACGCCTATTATCGGAAGGCGCAGCGTGTACGAACCTTGATTCAAAACGACTTCACCCAGGCGTTTCAAAAGGTCGATGTTGTTTTATGTCCAGCAACTCCATCGCCGCCCTTCAAGGCGGGAGAAAAAACCGCCGATCCCCTGGAAATGTATCTTTCCGATGTGTTTACTGCTCCGTTGAATATGGCGGGTCTTCCCGGCATTGTGATTCCCGGTGGATTCAGCGCTGAGGGCTTGCCGATTGGAATCCAGTTAATAGGACCTCCTCTCAGCGAGAACTTGCTCTTTAACGTCGCTCATAATTTCCAGCTCGGAACCGATTATCATAAAAAACGACCTAATTTAGTTTAACAACAAGACTCGGTTCCTTTTTTCTTCTCAATGATATTTCATTGAAAGGCAGAATAGTGTTTAAATGTACCATGGATCGAAAATTCATATGTTACGAATCTTTAGATTCAAAGGGAGCCAATGACTGACCCATTCCGAATATTGTTTTTGTGTACGGGAAATAGCTGCCGGAGTCCCATTGGAGAAGCGATTTTACGCAAGCGCTTGGAAGAAAAGAAATGGGAAGGTATTGAAATCTGTTCGGCGGGAACGTTTGCTTTGGACGGTCACGAGGCCTCTCCGGAAGCGGTTCAGGCCGTCGAGAAATACGGCGCAACTCTACAGGGCTTTCAATCGCGGATGTTTACGGACGAACTGGCGGAGAGCGCTCATCTAATTCTGGTTATGGAATACGCTCATCTGGATTTTCTCGAGGAGCACTTTGCTTATGCAGCGGATAAAGTGCGTCTGTTGGGGCAGTATCTGTATCCGGATGGTCCGGACGAGATTCCAGATCCAGTCGGCGGTCCACAGGCATTGTTTGATGAAACCGCCGAATTAATCGAGGAATGTATTTTTAATTTACTCCACGAATGGGAATTCGTCGTAGATCGGTATTACAATCCCCGAAAAAAAGTTATCGCTGTAGGCGTCGACCATCGCGGTTTTCCCGAGAAGGAGTGGCTTATATCGCTTCTCGAATCGCTGGGTACGACCGTGATCGATTGTGGTACCATGACTCCCGAGTCATGCGATCATCCCGATTTTGCTTTTAGGGCGGCGGAGCAGGTTTCCTGGCGGCGTGCCGATCGAGCGGTATTGATCTGTGCGACCGGTCACGGGATGATACTGGCTGCCAATCGAATTGTGGGAGTTCGTTGCGTGATGCCCGTCAATGA
>CAZFOX010001071.1:0-1550 GCA_964520565.1 uncultured bacterium
CACGGACGTGGGGGATTTTCTCTTCCAGTTCGTGAACGACCCGATCGGTGCCGAAACCGCGCTGACGGATAAACTTATCCGCACAGGCGGGGCAGACTACCGGCATCGATCCTCGTGCGTCGCAATGATGGCAGATGAGGAGATTCCGATGGCGGTGATACACCATCGCCACGCTGCAATGCGGGCAGGTGAGGATATGTCCGCAATGGCTGCATGAGAGGGTTGTAGCGAATCCCCGGCGGTTGAGGAATAAAATCGACTGTTGTTTTTTCTCAAAACGATCCCAAAGCGCGTCTTGCAACTCGGCGCTTAAAATCTCTTCCTCTTCGGAACGCCCGCGCATATCGACCAGGTGGACGGCTGGCAGGCCGTGAGGCGATACGCGCTTCGTCATGCGAATGAGGCCATATTTATGGATGCGGGCGTTATAGGCCGATTCGGTGGATGGTGTCGCCGAGCCGAGAATGCAGACCGATCCCGCCAGATGAGCGCGGGCGACGGCCAGATCGCGGGCATGGTAGCGGGGGCTGGGATCGGATTGTTTGTACGAACCATCGTGTTCCTCATCCACGATGATAAGACCCGGTTTTTCCAGGGGAGCGAAAATGGCCGAACGGGTTCCCACGGCGATGCGGCGTTTTCCCTGCTTGGTCAATCGCCATTCATCGTACCGTTCACCCTGTCCCAGGCCGCTGTGAAGAATTCCCACTTCGGAACCGAAACGCGAACGAAAGCGATCCATCGTCTGGGGAGTCAACGAAATTTCCGGGATAAGAACCAGCGCGGTTTTTCCCATTTGCAAACAAGTATCGATGGCCTGCAAATAGATTTCCGTTTTCCCGCTTCCCGTCACTCCATGCAGCAGGTAAGTTTTGGAGATATTCCGTTTCAACGATTGATCAATAGTTTCCAATGCAACCGTCTGTTCTTCTGTCAGAGAGAGCGGTGTAGACGAGGATTTGTTTTGAGAATAGATGGGAATGCGGTGCGATTCGCGAGGTTCGATTTTTAATATCCCTTTGTCCCGCAGCGTATGGATCGTCGAAGGCGATACACCGACTTCCCGGACGATATCGGAAGGAGAAAGAAGCGCCCGGCGATTGATGAGGAATTCGAGAACCCGGCGCTGGTTGTCCGTCCGGATGTCTTCGGGAATTCGACCGGATGTCTGAATCGAATCGTCCAGGATGACTACTTTGATCATGCGGGGGCGAACGGTAGGAGAGAAGGGGTACGCCGCGGAAAAAGTTTCGCCCAGAGATGCCAGGTAATAATCGGCGGTCCATTGCAAAAAATGGAATAATTCCGGCCCGAAGAGAGGTTCTTCGTCAATCGCCTGGTGAATGTCTTTAATGGCTTTTTGATCGATTGCGGGCCGATCGATCAGTTTCACGGCATAGCCGAGCGCTTTTCGTTTTCCCAAGGGTGCGTAGATCCGGCAGCCGGGGTGAATTCGGCCACGAAACAACTCGGGAATCCGATATGTAAACGTGGATCGGGTGGGGATTGGAAAAGCGATCTCGACAAAAGAGTCTAGGTCGGACATGCGG
>CAZFOX010001072.1:0-1547 GCA_964520565.1 uncultured bacterium
CCTTCGTCGAAGAGTTTTTTGTGCAGTTTGGGAATTTCGCGCAGATCGCCCTGATACTCGACGCGGGTGATCTGTCCCATTGCCTCGACATTCTGGACACCCGGGAATCCCCAGACGATTTTTTCCAGCCGGTCGTTGGGGTGGAGGAGTTCGATTTCGAGCAGGATGTTTTCGCGCACCTGATTCATGATGGTTTTGATGTTTCCCGCCGCCAGAAGAACGCCCCTTTCGATGATGCCGATCTTGTTGCAGCAATCCGCCAGTTCGGCGAGGATGTGGGAGGAGATCAGAATGGTCTTTCCCATACGCTGCAGTTCCTTTAAGAGTTCTTTGATGTAGTGGCGGGCGCGGGGATCGAGGCCGGAAGCCGGTTCGTCGAGGATAAGAACCTTGGGATCGTGCACCAGGGTTTTGGCCAGACAGAGGCGTTGCTTCATACCGCGGGAGAGTCCCTCGACGAAGTCGTCGCGTTTGTTATCGAGATCGAGAAGGGCAATGACGTCGCGGATGATCTGTTTGCGTTTTTCTTTCTTGATGTTGTAGGCGGCAGCGAAGAAATCGAGGTATTCCCAGACGCGCATGCCTTCGTAGACGCCGAACGAGTCGGGCATATAGCCCATCGAGCGGCGAACGTCCATGGGATTTTTCGTGACGCTGAAGTTATTGATCCAGGCTTCTCCCGCAGTGGGTTTCAGGAGAGTGGCCAGGAAACGGATGGTGGTAGTCTTGCCTGCGCCGTTGGGGCCGATAAATCCAAAAATATCGCCCTGTTCGACGTGCAGGGTAAAATTCTGAACCGCCGTCTTGTCGCCGTATTTTTTGGTGAAATTCTCGATTCGGATCATGCTGTCGTTCTCCAATGGGCTTTCAGAGTCCGGGTTCGACCGGTGCTTGTTCGTTGTTCGATGCGCCGGCGGAATTCCGATCCTGCGCCACGGCGTCGACAAAACTGCCTAAAAATTTTCCCCCCGCTTCGGTTCCGAAATTGATCATCAAGCGAATGGCGAATGCTTCCATGGACAGCTGCATATCCCGGTTTTTGGGAGATTGAATTCGCGCGGAGAGAATTCCCTGGTTTTTATCCAGATAACGGCCGGGATTTATTATATTGCCGGATTCATCGAGAATGGATGAGAGAGACCGATAGGCCCGTTCGTGGATGTCCAGAAGTTGCAATTCATATTCCACACCCGCTGGTTTGCCGTTCACCAATTCGTCGGGATTCGGCTCTCCACCCGGCGATGCGGGAGGCACGAATCCAAGACGAGCGTAATCCACTTCCAGATTAAAGGATTCGATTTTTCCCCCCGCCAGCAATAGATCGCAATTGAAATCCCATTGGACTAGAGAATCGCGAGAGGCCATGAATTGAGTAATGCGACTGCCCAGGTTACCGGGCATTCCTCCATAAAATCCCATTCCTCCATATCCTCCCCTTCTCTGAACGGGCAGGTTGACAGGCATTGGCTGGCTGCCCCCGCCAGGAGTGTAACTGGGATTGGAAAAGTTCCAGGAATTGTTTTGGACAAGCAAGCGGCCTCGAATCG
>CAZFOX010001073.1:0-1540 GCA_964520565.1 uncultured bacterium
TGTGATGCAGATGGATGAAGAGGGACGCGTGCTGAATTTTGTAGAGAAATCGCCCCATCCGCCCGAGATTCCCGGCAAACCGGGATGGTCTCTGGTGAATATGGGGGTTTATATTTTTAACACGCCCTGTCTGGTTCGATCTGTGGTCGACGATCATAAGAACGTCGATACGCATTACGATTTGGGGCAAAACGTGTTACCCCATCTGGTCAAAGAAGGAAACGTGCCTGTTTACGCGTATCCGTTCAGTCTTCAACAGGAGTCTTCCTATTGGCGGGATGTCGGGAGTATCGCCAGTTACTTTCAGGCCAGCATGGATATGCTGGAACCCTCACCGCCTCTCGATCTGTTTTCCAAGGAATGGCCGTTTCGAAGCGCGTTGATTCAGCTTCCTCCCTGTCAAATCAATCGGAGTGGCCGGCGGGAAAATACGGTCGCCCGTTCATTGGTTTCCGGCGGATGTTGTATCGATGGGGTGCTCGACCGATGCATTCTTTCGCCCGGAGTGAAGATCGGGGAGGGAAGCGTTCTGGAGGGATGTATTGTGTTCAACGAAGCATCGATCGGCCGGAAATGCCGGATTCAAAGAACCATCATCGATAAAAATGCGATTGTGCCGGATGGATGCACGATCGGTTTTAATCCCGAGATCGACCGCCAACAATTCATGGTGACCGAAGAACGGATCGTGGTGATTCCCAAAGGGATGGTCGTTGAAAAGTCGGTCTGATTTTATTATCAATCCGCCGTTGACAAAACAATGGAAACCAGAAAACAGTACGATCGAAATCTGGCCTGTTTACGGAAATATCACCCCTCTCTTGTCCCCTTGATTTCTTCTTTTTCACCACCCGTTGAAAATCATACTGTAGCCGAAGCGGTTGATTGCGACGTCGAATCGGCGCTGCAACGCGGATGCGATTTTTATTACGTGTTGGGGATGGGAGACGGGGCTTTTTTCGATCGCTATGCCGAGAGAATCACGCGAGAGAATCGAGGAATTCTTTGCATCGAACCAAATGCGGACTGTTTGGCCGCAGCGCTCGCCCGGCGGGATTTTTGCGCCTGGTTTCGTTCGGGGAAAGTGTTCTGGGCCGCTGGAAAAGACTGGGAATCGCAGATCGAGGCGGTTTTCGATACGACGATCTGTTATGCGGCTTCTCAACCGTACATCTGTATTTACGATACCGACCTATCCCGGGCACGTAACGACCTATGGCCGGATCTTATCCAATGGCTGCGCGGCGAAATCGCCCGTCGAAAGAAATCGCTGACGGAACGGATCAAGAATCTCCCCTCTATGTTGCGTATGCGTCCGAACGCCTCTTTGCGAATTTGGACGTTTGACGATTTCCGCGGGAAGGCACGGTATACCACGATTCAATCGGTGTTGATGCGAAGCCTGTTATTCCACCTGCGCAAGTTCGGATACGAAACCCGGTATACTGTGCTGCGCGATGGTTGTTACTATCCTCCCTATTATCGAATCTTTCAAATGGCGGAATTCGAGCCGGATCTCATTTTTCTTTGCAACCAGGGG
>CAZFOX010001074.1:0-1538 GCA_964520565.1 uncultured bacterium
GCCCGGCCCGGCGAAGAAACCCCAGGGATATCCACTGGCCATTTCCCAGCCATAGGCCGTACCCCAGAACATGGGCACGACTTTCACGCCGATGGAGGCCGCGAGATCAAGCAGTTTGAGAATATAACTTTCCGCCCACTGTTCGATTTTTTCGGGCGCTTCGTTATGCAGGTTGCCAGGGATGAACGGGCGGATGGTGGGGCTTTTTGTCCAGGCGGTGGTATGAACCCAGAAGGGGCAATGCGAAGAAATCCCGTCGAGTTTCAAACCGCGGGATGCAAACGCATCTTTAATTTCCTGGGCGCTCTTAAAACCGCCTTTGCCGTCTTCCAGCATGAAGTTCGAGGGTTGCGCGCCTGCCGCACCCGCCTTCTTCGCAAAATCCAAAAAACCGAGCAAGCCTTTCGGCCCATGTTGAGCGCCTTCAATGCTGGAATGAAAAATTACTTGCGCCATGATATCTCTCCTCCTCTGATTTCTTTCCCGCAGGGATCGGAACGCAATGCGCCGCCTAATCGCGGGCATTCCTATATTTAACGTAAGGAAATTGAGTTCAACTTACCTAAAATCCCCCATTTCATCAAGCCTGCCAGCGCAATTGCCGGAGAGTATTTTACCCGGTTTTCCCATCCCGTTTTCCTCCCTTTTTTTCATACACTCGTTGAAGAAAGCCGGACGATGTGATTAGATAGAGGATGAAAAAACGATCCCAGTATTTGACAATACGCATCGTTCACGGGAGGAATGGATCATGGATATGAAACGGCGTAATGTATTAAAGATCATGTCGGCCGCCCCTTTCGCGGGTCTTTTCGGTGGAGGAATCGCCCCAGCCGCTTCGGCGCGCAGCTCGGAACCGGGACAGGTCTGGCGAGTGTTTGAGGAGCCGTTTCTTTCGGAAATCGCCTTTCCTTTGGGAGGAATCGGTACCGGTTCGTTTTCTCTCGGGGGCCGGGGCAACCTTCGGGATTGGGAAATCTGCAACCACCCCGATAAAGGCCGTACCCTGGATAACACCTTTTTTGGATTATGGTACAAAGAAGATGAAGGGCAGGGACGAGCGTTCGTGCTCGAATCGACCATCCGTCCGCCTTACCGGGGCGGTTTCGGGCTGAATCGGGGCGAACTACCCGGCATGCCGCGCTTGCAATCGGCGCGGTTTTTGGGATCGTATCCCTTTGCCCGGATCGAGTTTACCGACGACCGTCTTCCCCTCCAAATATCGCTCGAAGCATTCAATCCATTTATTCCCCTCAATGATAAAGATTCCGGCCTTCCCGTGGGTATTTTTTACTGGCGGATCAAGAATACCGGCAAGAAAGCGGTTCAACTGACGTTGATGGCCTCCTTGCAGAACATTGTCGGCGACCGGAGCGAAAATTTCGGTCAAAACAGCAACGAATATATCGATGCGGGCGATTTCCGCGGCCTGATGATGCGCAG
Organism: uncultured bacterium; assembly: GCA_964520565.1. Lineage (GTDB taxonomy): Bacteria > Hinthialibacterota > Hinthialibacteria > Hinthialibacterales > Hinthialibacteraceae > CAZFOX01. The sequence continues at coordinate 1,444 of CAZFOX010001074.1, forward strand.
CCGCAAACTGCCGCAGGATCACGAACGCCACGGAACGATGGCGCTGGTCACCCCGCATAAGGATGTTACTTATACCTGCCGGTGGGATCGCGGCG
>CAZFOX010001075.1:0-1532 GCA_964520565.1 uncultured bacterium
TTCTTTTTTTTGGAGGAGGAAATTTCAGATTGGATTCCTCCGATTTGAATATACTTTTGCGTAAATTTCTTTTTTAACCAATTCATTCTTCTAGAGAAATCATCATCTCCATTCGGAAGACTCCATATCGTGTGGATATGTTCCGGTAAGAGAACAATGGCTTCCACTCGAAAAGAACGATAGGACTGAACATGCCGAATTGCCTGCTTTAAACAGAATCGGGCATTTTTATCGTTAAAAAGGAGTAGTCGATCTTGAGTAACGATGGTAAAGAAATATGTGGCTCCTGGTATTTTTTTACGACGATATTCGGTCATGGCATTATTAATTAATATTGATGGGCAAAACAGCGTTGCCCATCCTACCTGTTTCTACACATTTCATTGTGTTGATGGGCAAAAAAGCATTGCCCATCCTACATTTATTGCACCGTAATCTTGTATACCTTCCCCGCCTGTGTCGTGAATTTCCAAACCGCTGGATCACTCGTAACGGTGAATTGTATCGGCTGCTCATCCGAGGTGATCTCTTTCACTTTTTCTCCACGATAAAGGCGCAATAAGCATTCGCGATCTAAGGTGGAAGCCAGGTTGATTTCCACAGTTTTGCCTTGTTTCCAAGCCAATGAAACCGTGTAGCCGCCGCGGGCGCGTAAACCGGAAACGGAACCGTCCTGCCAGGCTTTCGGCAATGCAGGGAGAATGCTGAGCTCGCCGGTGTGGCTCTGCAGCAGCATTTCGGCGATGCCGGCGGTTCCCCCGAAATTGCCGTCGATTTGGAACGGGGGATGATTATCAAACAGATTGGGAAGCGTAGATTTGGTCAGCAGCGCCGAGAGATTCTCGAACGCCTTCTCGCCGTCTTCCAAGCGGGCGAAGAAATTCACAATCCACGCCCGGCTCCAGCCGGTATGGCCGCCGCCGTGCGATAGGCGATAGTCCAGTGATTTGCGCACCGCGTCCGCCAAAGCCGGAGTCCCACGCAAGGTGATCGAACGCCCCGGATGTAATCCGAAGATGTGCGACATGTGCCGATGGCCTGGCTCCGGCTCTTCATAATCTTCAATCCATTCCTGCAGGCGGCCGGTTTTGGGGCTGATTTGCAGCGGCGCTAATTTTTGCAAGGCGGCTTTCAATTGCTCGCGGAACTCGGCGTCCGCGCCTAAGGCTTCCGACGCTTCAATGCAGTTGCCGAACAAATCCTGGATGATCTCCAAATCCATTGTACAGCCATAGGAAAACGTAGCTTTGGTGGTTGGATTGAGGAAGAACGAGTTTTCCGGGGAATGCGAAGGATTGGTGACCAAGCGCCCCTTGGGATCGGGAACCAGATAATCGAGCAAAAATTGCGCCGCGCCTTTCATCAAGGGATAAGCACGTTTGGCGAGAAACTCTTTATCGCCGCTGTAGCGATACGCCTCGTAAGGATGCCGGCTCAGCCATGCCGCCCCCAGGGGCCAGATGCCCCAGACGCCGTCGGCAGGAGTGGTGAATCCCCAAACATCCGATAAATGGTGCACCACCCAGCCTTTG
>CAZFOX010001076.1:0-1528 GCA_964520565.1 uncultured bacterium
CAGGGCCATACGTTTCCTATACAAATAGAGAATCGCTGGGAGAAAAACGGCAAAACGCAGATTCGATGCGCGTTTGTGGCTCAGGACGTTCCTTCGTTGGGATACAAAACCTTTTACGCCGTCGAATCCGAGCAAACGCCCGATTCCTCTTCCCCTTTGGTTGCAGAGGAATACCGCCTGGAAAATGAGTTTTTCCAAATCGAAATCGATCCGCAATCCGGCGGTTTGAGTCGAATTTACGACAAACGCTACAATCGTGAAGTGTTACTTGAATCCAGTAAAGGCAATCAATTAATCGCCATCGAGGACGAAGGCGATTCGGAAGGGCGATTCGTTCGGAAAAGTGATGTTTGTGGAAAACCTCCCGGAGCCGAAGAATCGATCTGCGCGGTTTCTTCCATTCAAGTTCTCGATTATAGTTCCGTGAGGGCGGCGATCCGCATTGAAAAAAAATATCAAAACTCCCGTTTCGTTCAGGATATCGTTTTATATCGGAATGTTGACCGGATTGATTTCAATCTGCTTCTGGATTGGCACGATATTCATCGGATGATCAAGGTCGCTTTTCCCCTTGCGTTGGCAGACCCGGAAGTAACCTACGACGTCCCATACGCCACCCAGGTTCGCCCGGCGGATGGTATGGAATATCCGGCTCAGAAATGGGTGGATCTTTTCACCGGTGGCTATGGAATCGCTCTCCTCAATAACGGACGATACGCGCACGACGTACAGGCGAATACAATCCGTCTTAGTGTCCTGCGTAGCCCAACGCAACCTGCCTATAACACCGACGAAGGAATCCACTCCTTACAGTATTCCCTTTATCCGCATCGGGGAAAATGGAATGAATCGCCGGTCGTGCAAAGGAGTTATGAATTCAATTATCCGTTAACGGCAATCGCGCCGGCGCGTCATGCTGGCTCGGAACCCAGTGTGAAATCGTTCCTTTCCATACAACCGGAAAATGTGCTTTTGGAAGTGGTCAAGAAAGCCTACGATTCCGATCGAATCGTTCTGCGGTTTTGTGAAAAGTATGGCCGGAGTCAAAAGGCTTCCATCACGTTTCCATATCCACTCCGGGAGGCCTACGAGACGGATTTACTGGAAAACGAATTGAGCATTATGAGCGTTTTAGGGAATAATCTCGAGTTTTCTTTGAATCCACATGAGATCAAAACGATTGAGGTTGCGTTTCAATAAACGAACAGATGTCTTTGTAGTATAAGATGTTTCTTTTTTATTCATTGACACGGCGAATCCAAACCGGATATAATGAAACCATCGCTGGGGGTGGGCGCGATCGCCCTGAGAATCCCATCGGGGATACCCCTCGAACCTGATCCGGGTAATTCCGGCGGAGGGAAGCGACGGTGTCATTCGAATGATCCTGACCGGGTACACCTTCCAAAGCCGCCGCCAAAGCGGCTTTTTTGCTTCCGCGCCTTCTTCTCCGAATCGCAGATGGGTTGGCCTTATTCCGGCCATCCCGTAAGAAGGAGCTATCCCATGTTTGAAAGTAAACGTAAAC
>CAZFOX010001077.1:0-1523 GCA_964520565.1 uncultured bacterium
GATTGGGTTCCGGAGTAATCATTCAAGGGGGATATGTTATAACCAACAATCATGTCGTTTCTTATGAGGAATATCAATTAGGGCCTGCGGATAAGATCATCGTCAACTTTTACGATGATAATGAACCCAGAGAAGCGATTTTGATTGGAGCGAATCCGGCGGCCGACGTGGCGATATTGAAATTAAAGGGCGATGCGCCCGCCCATTATCTTTCCTGGGGCCGTTCCGACGATTTGATGATTGGCGAGACGGTTATCGCCGCCGGGAGCGCATTGGGGCAACCTTTTACGGTAACAACAGGAATCATCAGCGCTTTAAACCGAACGATAGAGGTTTCGGAAAACCGGCGTTACAGCAACCTGATCCAGACCAACGCCGATATCAATCAAGGAAATAGCGGCGGTCCGCTGATTAACATCAATGGAGAGTTTATTGGATTAAATACCATGATCCTCTCTCCCTCCGGAGGATCGGTGGGTCTGGGATTTGCGATACCCGTTTCAAGAATCAAAAGAGTATTCGATTATTGGGTTAACCACATTGTATCGCTGGAAGACCAGATGGGGCTGGAGATTCAGGAGATCGATCCACAAATCCGGCATTATTTCCGCAACCGTTTTGAATCCTTGCGGGATATGAAATTGGATGGCGTGTTGATTCGAAAAGTATCGCTTTCAGGGCTTTCAGCGAATTACTTGAATCCGTTGGATATCATCATAGAAGTTGACAGAAAACCCATTGAAGATGGCACTGATTTTCTTAACCGGCTGGAGGAGCATCAGGGGGGAGAACTGGAAATACGGATCATTCGAGAGGGTCAGGTGATCCCCGTTCGATTCAGTACCCCCAACCGGACGGTGGAAATGGAGACTTGGCAGGGAATGACCCTGCAGACGTTGGATGCTCCCTGGAGGCGTTGGTTTGAAATACCCGATAAATTTACCGGTTTGGTTGTTCTGGCTGTAGAGCCGAAGAGCGAAGCGGAAAAACTGGGTGTTCAGCGTGGAGATGTGTTGGTGAATATAGACAATCAGTACGATTTATTCTCTCTGGACGATATCCGGAAGGTCAAAAGCAATTTGGGAAAAAAAAATCCATTTCTTTTACAGACTTACCGTCTGGTGAAAAAACATTGGCAACCGAGGCGCGTTCAATTTCAAGGTATTTCACAGGATACATAATAAGGCCTTTGAGATTGCGTATACCCTTTTGAAAAAACTTTATGAAACTTTATGAAAAACAGGCAAGAGACGAGAAAAGATGGTGAAGAAAGTGAAATTCCCTTCGTTCAATCAATCGCCTAATCCGAACGATTCTGACAAAGAATCCGGCAGCGATGTTCAAGAAATGGAAAAAGCGGAAGATATTATCGATATGGGAGCACAAAATACACAACCCGATACACAACCCGAAGAAACGATCCAAGAAGAAAAGGCGGTAGAAGAAATATTCACGGTTGATCCCAATGAATACCGAAAGATACTCCAAGAACGGGACGAATACTTGGATCATCTAAGACGTTT